>SPBP01000209.1 GCA_004525935.1 Lentisphaerales bacterium
AGTCGGCTCTTCGCGTGGCGCGGTGCCTTCGACGTGGTAGATGAAGCACTTGACGGCTGCTTTGTGTCGAACGAGTTCCCTACCTTCGCGTGCGACCAATCCCGGATTGACGCGCGTTTCTTGAACTACTTCTTTCGCCTGAAGCCTACGCTTACACGGGTGCAGGCCGACTGTACCGGCAGCACGCCCCAGACGCGGAATCGTTTCAAGGAGCGTTTCTTTCTGAACCTGACCATCCCCCTCCCGCCGCTCCCGGAGCAGAAGCGCATTGTGGCCAAGGTGCAGTCGCTCACGTCGAAGATCGATGAGGCGCGGGAGTTGAGGGAGAGCATCAACACAGACCGCATCGCTGCGCTTCGGTCTCTGTTCCGTCGCATCACCGACGGAGCGCCCCGCAGGCCGATGAGTGAAATTGCGCCGCTGGAGCGACGACCGGTTCAAATCAAAGAAGACGAATGCTACCCCGAGTTGGGTATCCGTTCGTTCGGTCGCGGCACGTTTCACAAGCCTGCGCTGAAGGGGTCTGAGATCACTTGGCAGAAGCTCTTCCGCATCCATTCCGGGGACATCGTACTCAGTAACATCAAGGCATGGGAGGGAGCCATTGGAGTAGCTACCGAGGAGGATCACAACCGAGTCGGCTCCCATCGGTATCTGACGTGCGTTGTCAATCCTGATGCTGCAACCGCGAACTTCGTCTGCTTCTATTTGCTCACTCGCGAAGGACTCGAACACGTGGGACATGCTTCTCCAGGCAGCGCCGACCGAAACCGCACGCTCGGAATGCGCGCGTTGATGGGCATACCGGTTCCCGTTCCGCCGCTCCACATGCAGCATAATTTCGATTGCGCACACCGACAGATGACAGAGACAACCGTCGCAGAAGACGACAGCGGGAAGAAACTCAACGCATTGATGCCGTCCATTCTCGACAGAGCATTCAAGGGGGAACTATGACCACCACTATTCCAGCCCCAATTCCCTCTACCCACATTCGCGTTCATTCGCGTCCATTCGCGGTTCAACCAATCTCATTCCACCGGAGGACATACGCATGATCAAGAAAGTGACCGTAAAGTACTTGAAGAAGTTTGCGGAGCAGACGTTCGACCTGTCCGACCATATCGTGCTGGCTGGCCCGAACAACTCGGGAAAGTCGACGCTGCTTCAGGCCGTGATGATCTGGAACCTGGCCATGCGCCAGTGGCTCGACAAGCGCGGGACGGAGTCGAAGGCGAAGCAACGTACCGGGGTTCCGGTGACTCGCAAGGATTTCACCGCGTTGCCCTTGCGCGAAATGAACCTGCTCTGGACCGACACCGTCACCGGATTGAAGAAGGAGGAGCGTGAGCCGGGACAGAAGCCGGGTGCGCCGCGTGTTCTCGAGATCAAGGTTGAAGGATCCGAAGGCGAAGACACCTGGACCTCGGCTATCGAGCTGCGCTACCAGTCAACGGAACAGATCGTGGCCAAGCCCGCCGGCGAGGAAGCTGACGTGCCGATCCAGGCGCGTGATCTGCCGGTGGTCCATGTCCCGCCCTTCTCCGGTATTGGCGCCGAGGAGACACGTTACGACGGCCCATACCAGGATCTCCTGATCGGCCAGGGCAAGGCGGGCGACATCTTGCGTAACCTGATCCTCGAGGTCCATCGTCGTTCCATGGAAGACAAGGACGACAATGGCTGGGATGAACTGTGTGCGCACATTCGCGAGATTTTCGGCTACAAGCTGCTCGCGCCCCAGTACGAAGGGCGGCCTTACATCCTCTGTGAGTTCCTGCCGGGATTCCCCGAAAGGGGCCACGGGAAGGGCGGTCTCCCCACGCTTGATATCGCCAGCGCCGGCAGCGGGTTCCATCAGGTCCTGCTATTGCTTGCGTTCTTCTACGCACGCCCGGCGTCGGTCCTGCTCCTCGACGAGCCGGACGCGCACCTGCATGTCATTCTGCAGAAGCAAGTTTACGACAGACTCCGCTCGATTGCGGCGAAAAGGAAATGCCAGCTCATCATCGCCACGCATTCGGAGATCCTGATCGACGGCACGAGTCCCGATCAGATTCTCTCGTTCTACCGCGAGCCGCATGTTCTGGTCGACGACGCCGAGCGCACCCAGGTGCGGGAAGCCATCAAGCGGTTGCCGGCGGTTGATCTCATGCTGGCGGACCAGTCCCCGGCCGTGCTCTACCTCGAAGGTGAGAGCGATTTCAACCTGCTTCGTGCCTGGGCCAAGGTCTTGTATCACCCAACCTGTGAATGGTTCGAGAAACGGCCTTTCTGGCATGCAAACCAGGGGCGGACACGATCAAGAAGCATGCGTCCAATGCGGATTTCTACACCAACGAGTGCCTGACCTATGACGACCCGCCGCAATCGGCGGCGGAAGGCGTCGGGCGGTTGGACTACTTCCTCGGCTACTGGTTCATCCGCAAGGCGATGTGGGCCAGCGAGAGTTCCATCCGCGAGAATGCGACCTCGCTGAAGAAGTTCTACACGTATCTTGCGGAAATCGGACAAGTCACCGCCGACGAGTTGGCGGAACTGCGCGAGGATATCAAGACCGGGCTGCCGGAGTGGATCGCGACGGTCAGGCGCTATGACAACCCGGATGTCGATGCCGAAGACGTGTGGGAGTGGTAGGAGGCGATTGCAGATGCGAACAGTCACGCACGAAGAAATCCAGGCGAGCATGGACCGCGTGCACGACATGACGGAGAGCGAGACGCGGAAGTTTATGCGGCGTATGCAAAAGGAACAGCCCTACATCCAGGTCTACGTGGCGGCTATCTGCGAGCGGGACGAATTCGAAGACGAGAACGACGCCGATGCGTTGGCAAATCTGTCCGGTATTGTCTGGCACGCCATGCGCCGCGCCGCGGGTGGGCCGCTCGTACAGGTAAAAGGACACGAGATCGACAAACGCGAAGAGCAGATCATGCAGCTTTACCGCTATGCCGAAGGCGAGCCGGAATCCGATTGGCCGAGCATGGTGCAAACATGGATGGAAGACTACAACCAGCGTCCGCTACTGGAATTCGTGCTCGATGCCCTTATGTCGCCAGAGAATCCCTATGCCGTAACCGCGGCGGGCAGCGGCATGATCTTCACGTATCTGAAAGTCATCATCGATTGCCTGGACAATGCCAAATCGAAGCGGAGGATCTGAGATGATAGCCGAGAAGCCGCAATATGCTGGTCAGTGCATGCTGTGCAAGCAGACGTTCAACAAGGGGCAAGTGACGCGCCATCTCAAGAAGTGCGTCGCCCAGCATCAGGAAGAAGCCGGCAAGCCGGTGAAGATGTTTCATCTCGTGATCGAAGGGAACCATATGCCCATGTACTGGCTCCATGTGGAGATCCCAGGAGCGTTGACATTGCAGCATCTGGACGCGTTTCTGCGGGACATATGGCTGGAGTGCTGCGGACACCTGAGTTGCTTCACAATCGAAGGCCAGCGGTATTCCGTCCACCCGGCGGAGGATGTGCTCTTCGGCACTCGCGAGAAGACCATGGGGCAGAAGCTGTACAACGTGCTGGGGCCGGTAACGAAGTTCCAGCATGAATACGACTACGGATCGACCACGGAGTTGAAGCTCCGTGTCGTGGAATTCCGGGAACGCCAGGTCAAGAAGCCGGACATCACATTGCTTGCGCGGAACGAAGCGCCCGCGTGGGAATGCGCCAAGTGCGGAAAACCGGCCACACAGATTCAGGCCACCGGCTGGGGCCTCGATATGGACTCCGTGTTCTGTGACGTCTGCATAGGAGATGAACAGGAAGAAGGCTATTTGCCGCTCGTCAATTCCCCGCGCACGGGCGTCTGCGGGTATTGCGGATAGCGGAGATAAATCCCTAAAGGTAGGCGAAGGTGGTATGAAAAGGCCAACACGCGAACTGGTTGACGCGTTTCTTGCGTGGTTCCGGGATGACCCGCACTCCACACAGGAAGACAACTATGCTGGAACGGTCACGCAGGAACATCTGTCGCAGATGGGACGTGAGGAGTTCATCGAGTTCTTCTACCAGTTTGCATGTGACGGCGGGTATGTGCAGAGCGGGGGCCACCGGACCGCCTCGCGCTTCCGCGCAACCATCGAGGCGAGATATGATGAGTTCCGAGCATTCGTTTTGGAGCCGTTTGCCGAACCGTTTGATGAGACCCAATGGCTTGAGCGTATCCACGAGTTCTCACATTTCGGCGCGGGACTGGCCACGATTTTCCTGAACCGCATTACAAGAAGCGTTTCGCCATCATCAACAACAAGGCGATTGAGGCAGTTGAGCTGTTCGGTGTGTCGGTTCCGACGGTTCTGGTGCGCCGCTACATGGCGGTTCGCGACGCCTGGCGGCAGCTCATCGAATGGTATCCCGATTTCGACAACCTGTATCGCGCCGATGCTCTGAGCCAGTTCCTTATCGGCGAGGATTCCGGCAAACCGTGGGCCGAGCAACTCCGTGGGGGCGGGGAACCGACCGACAAGCGGTACTGGATCTATGCGCCCGGAGAGCGGGCTCGACACTGGGACGAATTCAGACGTGACGGTCTAATGGGCATCGGTTGGGATACGATCAAGGAGGATCTGTCCGTCTACGCAGCGGAAGAGGAACTGAGAGAGAAGTACAACGAGTGGTATGGCGACCGTCTTCGCGAGGCTTCCGCCGTCGTGCTGCGCACTATGGCGGGACACGTCGCCGAGTCAGGAAGGCCACACCGATGAGTCACGCCCTCGGCGTGACAACGGACGGCCCGAAGGGCCGACGAGTTTGCGGAATGAGGCGGCAGAAGAAGCGGAAGGATCGAGCTTGGCTCGACACCACGGAAGCCGCTTCGCGGCTGACCCGGCGCCCAGCCTGCGCCAACGCTTGGCGCGGTGCAGGTGCCGCATGGAAGGCGCGAGAGCGCCGGGGGATTGAGCACAGGACATGAC
>SPBP01000096.1 GCA_004525935.1 Lentisphaerales bacterium
CTTACTCGGTTACGCTTAGACGTCCCACTTGATCGCTCTAATCTTTCATGCCAACAAAGAATGTCCAACTTTCAAGGTTGGGAAGCAGAATGCAGTCTCCTTGGTCATTGGATTTGAGTGTTGGATATTGGATATTCGCTCTCATTCTTTTATAGAACTTTTGACACTAGCTACCCTCGATATCCGCATTTGTCCTGAGGTGCAGAGCAGATTAGTGCCTCATCCTGCCGTTACAGCGATGAAAAACAAGAAAACTCGTGGGACGGCAGGCTGAGCAGTGAAAGTGACAGGTCACAAGTCGCAGGTGGAGAAGACATTGCGCTTTGACCTGCACCTGAGACTTGCACCTTCACGGCGGCCGGATTCTTTGGTTGTGGCCTCCGGCCGCCTTGTTATCCTCTATGGCGCCTGCGGCTGAACATCGATGCGTTATCTGTGCCTCTTGTGCCTTTTTGCGGCCATAGTGTTTCGCAGACTTCCCTGACGTTTTGCCTGCAGCTCAGACGACATATGTACTGGCCGAAGTGGCTCCACCGGTACCCGTCCAATCAGTATGATGGAATTCACCTCGCGGTCGATCGATTCGTTCGTACGTATGCGCTCCGAAGTAGTCGCGCTGTGCCTGGAGCAGATTCGCAGGAAGTCGACTGCATCGGTACGTGTCATAATAGTTCAACGCCGTGCCCATTGCGGGAATCGGAACCCCAAGAGATACCGCTGTCTTCACGACGTATCGCCACCCGCTCTGCGCCTTCGAAATGGATTTCCTGAAGTTCCGGTCCAACAGCAGACTCGCCAGCCCAGGGTTGGCGTCAAACGCCTCACTTATCTGGCCCAGAAATCTGGCCCTGATGATACACCCACCCCGCCAGATCCTCGCAATTTCACCAAGCCTCAGATTCCAGCCATATTCAGCAGAAGCGGCACGCAGAAGCTGGAAGCCCTGCGTATAGGAGCATATCTTCGACGCATAAACGGCATTATGCAGCTTGCCCAGAAACCCGATCTTGTTACCCATGAACTTCCTGCCCGGCCCCTTCAGTTTCTTGCTCGCGGCAACGCGTTCATCCTTAACGGCCGAAAGACACCGTGCGAATACCGCCTCAGCGATCTGCGGAATGCCGATCCCAAGATCCAGCCCCGCTTGCGATGTCCATTTCCCGGTTCCCTTCTGGCCGGCAGTGTCGAGTATCAAGTCCACCGCGGGCATGCCGGTCACCGGATCCTTAGTTTTCAGAATGTCGGCGGTTATCTCTATGAGATACGAATCCAGTACTCCCTTGTTCCACTCCGAAAACACCCCGTGCATCTCGTCAGCACCCATCCCCAGTCCCTGCGACATCAGATGATATGCCTCACAGATCAGCTGCATATCGCCGTACTCTATTCCGTTATGCACCATCTTCACGAAATGACCGGCGCCCTCCTTGCCAATCCATTCGCAACACGGCACATCGTTGTCAACTTTA
The DNA here is from genome assembly GCA_004525935.1 of Lentisphaerales bacterium. Taxonomy (GTDB): domain Bacteria; phylum Verrucomicrobiota; class Kiritimatiellia; order SPBP01; family SPBP01; genus SPBP01. The sequence goes on from SPBP01000096.1 coordinate 1,470, forward strand.
GCAGCGATAGCCTGAAAGATATCTTTCACTTTCGGCCACGCTTCCGGATTGCCACCGGGCATTATTGAGGGTCCATGCAGAGCGCCCTCCTCCCCGCCTGAAACCCCGGCGCCTACAAATGCGATGCCTTTGTCCGACAATGCTCTCGTGCGCCGGGTCGAGTCGGTGTACTGACTGTTGCCGCCGTCTATGATCACGTCTCCGGCTTCGAGATGCGGAAGAAGTTGTTCTATGAACACGTCAACCGGCGCGCCCGCCTTCACCATCAACATCACCCGTCTTGGCTTTGCCAGGACACCAACAAACTCCTCAATACTGCGACAGCCTATGATACGGTCACCCGCTCCACGCCCATTGATGAAATCGTCCACTTTCTTTACCGTTCTGTTGTAGCAGGCCACCGTGAAACCCTTTCCCGCGATATTCAGGATCAGGTTCTCGCCCATGACCGCCAACCCGACAACGCCGATATCCGCAAGTTTCATCTTCATCTTGTGCTCCATGTTCTGTCAGGAACTTCGCCCCTGAATAGTGCGCCGCCCCACCCTATGTGTGTGGGTATGTGAGTGTGTGAGTAGTGAAAGGCGTTGGCCATCGTCATATCTTGCTGTCATTCCTCTTTTTCGCGCCTGCCCCGGGTTCGTCCGGGTGTCAGATGGAAATTGGACATTCCTTGTTGGACATTGGATATTCCGTCCCTGTTCAGCGCTCCCACACACTCACACACCGGCAGTTCCCACACACTGTCCATCACTAGCCCGCTTATTGCACGAGTTGAAACCAACTCGTTCAACAGATAGTCTGGTTGTGACTGAGCCGTCTCCTGTGACAGGGTTCTTTAAGCAGACTATAGATTCCGGCAGTTCGTTGCATCAACATGAATCTTGACTGGGCTGAACATGGCCAAGTAGGCTTAGACCATCTGAATACACCACAGCAGAGCCCTCAAACCGGGGTGTTGAACGAATACCATGACACAACACGACTATTCGACGGAACAACTGGCACAGCTTCAACCGGAACACAGGTTCTTCGTTGGCGTTGATTCAGACGGCTGCGTCTTTGATACAATGGAAATCAAGCAGAAACAGTGCTTTCATCCGCTGATCATCAGCACCTGGCACCTTGAATCTATCGAACGGTATCTCCGTGAATCCGCGGAATTTGTAAACCTCTACTCGCAAACCCGAGGTTCCAACCGATTTGCGGCGCTCCTGAAATCGATTGAGCTCCTCCGCGAAAGACCGGAAGTGCGGGAATCAGGTGTCGCACTGCCCGATTTCACTTCCCTTCGCAATTTCGTGGAATCCGGCGGGCCACTCGGAAATCCCCAGCTGGAGGATCTCGTCGCTCGGTCTCCCGACCCGGAACTGGCCCGCGTCCTCGCCTGGAGTCACACCGTGAACAAAGTGGTTGCGGCAACCGTCACAAATGTCCCCCCATTCAAATGGGTCCGAGAAAGCCTGGAGTCTTTTCATAATCGAGCTGATGCAATCGTCGTTTCCCAGACTCCCACAAGCGCACTGGTTCGAGAGTGGAAACAGCATTCCTTGCTTCATCTCGTGCGCATCATTGCAGGCCAGGAATACGGAACCAAGACAGAACATGTTGCCGCTGCTGCAGCGGGAAGATATGAGCCCACTCGCATTCTCATCATCGGCGATGCGCCCGGCGATCTTAAGGCCGCCCGCCAGAACGGCGCCCTCTTCTATCCCATCAGGCCGGGTGAAGAGACCGCATCATGGAAGCAGTTCCTCGATGAGTCTGTTGACAGGTTCTTCGCCGGCACTTACGCTGGCGCCTACGAGCGCAGCCTGATCGATCGTTTCGAGCAAAGCCTTCCTCAAGTTCCTCCCTGGAAAGCCACATGAAGGGCTTCGTCCAACTGTATATCGGAAATGGTAAAGGAAAGACGACCGCGGCACTCGGGCTGATCTTGAGGGCCGTCGGCGCAGGGCTTCGGGTTCACCTTATCCAGTTCATGAAGCAACGTCAGACAAGCGAGTTGAGAATCCTGCGAGGCCGCTTCCCGGAAGTTACCGTTGCCAGATTCGGCACTCGCTATTTCGTACGGGGCACACCCCGGCAGGCCGATATCAGCGCCGCACAAAAAGGGCTTTGTGCGCTCCGGCGCGCCCTGCTCAGCGGCCGATATGATGTAATTGTTGCCGACGAAATCGCCACCGCTGCTGCCTGTGGACTCCTGACCACGCGGGATGTGATTACTGTTGTCCGGGATCGACCACCAAACGTGGAACTCATCCTCACGGGTACGGAAGCGCCCGGATCCCTCATCAGACATGCCGATCTCGTCACAAGAATGCGCAAATGCAAACACTACTTCGATTCCGGAACTATGGCCCGCAAAGGAATCGAATTCTAGCAGCCTGTCGGACTTCCCGCCAGAGGCGGGTCTGCCCTTGGCACGATCCGCTTCGCGGCAAGTCCTCCATGCTGCTAGATAAATCCCTATTTCATCGGGATTTTGTTAGTAGCTTGCAAGGATTGTGGTTTGAGCGTGCCGGAGTAGATCAGCAGAAGAGATGCCAGGATAGAAAAGCTGCAAGAGGCACGCGCCTTAATCAAGGCCTGATATGAACAGCAAAGGCGGAAAACACAGGCGCCGCGACAATATGGCCGGTTCGATGAAAATATGTCGCACGGACGATTGTCGCCTGGTTTTGAACTGAACAAAGCTGTTTTGCGAAGCAAAACTCACTAGCAGGGCGAGGACTTTGCTCCGACGCAGGAGGAGCTAAGTCCGACGCACTGCTAGCGGGGGTTATTCATGAACCTTCGTCGCGAGAGCGTGGCGAGTGCTGCCAGTCGAACTAATCTCCTTGCAATATATCCCCCTTATTAGATAGTTCTTTATCTGATTATGCGAACACTCAAGGTCAGCATCGATCGAGGAAAGCCTGCCCGCCACCCGTCCTACGCGACCGTTGGCTCGCTGGCCGGACCCCGTAAGCACTCCGGGCAACTGCCCCTCGTTGCCGCCCTCGTTAACAACGAAGTTTCGTCTCTTTCATATCCGCTTACCGTCGACAGCTCCATATGCTTCCTTACCGTATCAGATTCGCACGGGTGGCGTGTTTACCGAAACTCGATGTCCTTTCTCCTGGCGAAGGCGACCACCGAGCTGTTTCCGCATGCACGATTTGCTATCCAGAACTCCCTTGGAACCGGCATATACTGCAGCATCGAGATTCCTTCCAGCCGGGGAGCTCGCAACATTACTGCCGCCCAGCTCTTGCGATTAGACCGCCGGATCCGCGATCTCGTCGCAAAGGATCTCCCTATAGAACGCGTGAAACTCTCCTATGCTCAGGCAGTAAAACGATTCCGTAGCGCCGGGCATATAGACAAACTCAACCTGCTGAAGTTCCGAAATCCTCCGAGAATAGTCGTGCATTCCTGCGACGGCTTCATCGATCTGGCGCACACACCCCTTGCCCCTTCGACCGGCGTTCTGCGGACCTTCCGATTGATTCATTATCCTCCTGGTTTCATCCTGCAGCTGCCGGACCGGGCGCGTCCCGCAACGGTCGCACCTTACAAAGATCAGCCACCCCTCTTTGCCATCTTCCAGGAGCACAAGGAATGGGGTCGCATCCTCAACGTAACAACCGCGGGGAGATTGAACGAGATTATCGCGAGCGGTGAAATCTCGGAGTTCATCAAGATCGCCGAGGCGCTGCATGAAAAGAAAGTATCTCATATTGCCGACCGCGTCCTGTCTCACAAGGACAGGATCAGAATTATTCTCGTTGCCGGCCCGTCCTGTGCGGGAAAGACTACCTTCTCCAAGCGACTTTCAATCCACCTCAGGGTGAATGGACTCCGGCCCCTGATCGTGTCTACCGACGACTATTTTGTGGATGAGCGCTCTTCGCCACGCGATAAGAGTGGCAACTTTGACTTTGAACATATTGATGCCGTTGACGTTCCACTCTTTAACCGGCAGCTTGTTGAACTCATGAAAGGCAACACGGTCAACCTGCCACAGTTCGACTTTGAATCCAGGAAACGTTCGGCCAAAACACGCCCTCTGCAGCTTGCTGACGATCAGATCCTCATCATTGAGGGCATTCACGGGCTGAACCCGAAGCTAACGCATCGTGTCCCGGCAAAACGAAAGATGAAGATATACGTGAGCGCGCTCACCCAGCTTGCACTGGATGCGAACAACCGGATTTCAACGACCGACAACCGTCTCATGCGCCGCATAGTGAGGGATAGTCAGTTCCGGGGCAATTCCCCTCTTCAGACTCTGAGGATGTGGCCGTCAGTCCGGAGCGGCGAGAAGAAATGGATCTTTCCATTCCAACGTCATGCAGACGCTACATTCAACTCTGCGCTCGATTATGAACTCGCGATCCTTAAACCAATCGTGGAGCCACTTCTTCTTCAGATTAAGTCCGACTCGCCCGAATACGCCGAGGCCCGGAGGCTGGCTGCATTTCTCTCCAACTTCCTCTCGGTTGCCGATACGGAAGTCCCGAAGACGTCCATTCTCAGGGAGTATATCGGGCAGAGCGCATTCAGCTACTGACGAATGCAATTCGTCGGCAGGTTTCAGTAGATCATCATTCCGAGGCACACCAGGCAGAGCCCGGCATTCACCAGGACAGCCCCGCTGATGCGTGTCCTTCGATCGGTCCGCATAAGACTGCCTGTCGTCCATTGCCGCAACCGGTACGGACTGAGAACAAGGATCATTCCCAGAACAGCCAGCACATAGGCCAACACCGTCATAATAAGCCTCATTCGTGATGGATGCAGGTACGCGGCACTCAGGATCGGCTGCGGAATGAGCAGCAACAGACCGCCCAGCGCCCGTGACGCAAGAAGTTCATCCAACAGAAACACAATTAGAAGGAACACAACAGGCATGAGGATGATCACCAGCCGCCTTGCCAGAGGCAGTTCGGCCAGAAACGTGGCATTGTACAGAAACCAACCGGCCCACGCGAGGTCGACTCCAGTCAGAAGCCAACCGGCGATTCTGTTTCTCGGAAATCGTTGCGCCAAGGTGCGTGTCTGCCCGGGTGCAAGCAGAAGTGAGAGCCCGCACAGGACGCAAAAAGCCCCGGCAACACGAGAATAGACCGCTAAGCTAGTCGTCACAGCTCCAATCCTCCACCGGTCTTTCCCGCACCACCCCTCGTCAAAGAGCCGGATACTGCACTGCCGTACAAGGTCTGAGGCATCGCTCGTTCGACCAACACCCGCACCAGCGATCCGATGCCAATTCCCTCTTCTTCAGCAAATACTACTATCTTGTTCGTTCTTGTGCGACCCGACATCCGGCGCTTGTCCCTGAGACTCGGGCCTTCGACCAGCACCTCGACCTCGGTACCCACCAGCCCCGCATTCACCTCTGTTCCGCGCACGTCCAGGTCTCTCAGGAGTGCATGATTACGACGTAACTTCTCTTCGGAAGGCACATCATCTGCGAGTTCTTCTGCCCGGGTTCCAGGGCGCGGAGAGTACTTGAAAACGAAGGCATTGTCGAACCCTATTTCCTTAACCGCCCGCCGGGTCATTTCGAATTCATCATCAGATTCCGACGGGAACCCCACAATGAGATCCGTAGTCACGGACATAGAGCTGTTGCGCTCCCTCAGCCGGCCAACCGCATCACGGTATTCGGAAATAGTATAACCTCGGTTCATCAGCTTCAGGATTCTGTCCGATCCCGACTGTAACGGCAAATGAACATGCTCACAGACCTGCGCCAGGCCCGAGATCGCAGCAGCAAGTTCATTAGTGCATCCCGAGGGATGACTCGTGGTGAACCTGATCCGATCCAGTCCCTCAACTTCACAAAGCGCCTCGAGCAATCTCGGAAACGGTTCCAGGAAGCCCCGTGGCGAAACATGACCCGATTCCCAAACCGGAGTCGTCTTTCCATACCCCAACACGCTCTGGCCCAATAGTGTTATCTCCCTGACTCCCCCGGCAACGAGCGTCCGCACTTCATGGAGTATCTCCTGCGCCGGTCGACTCACTTCGACCCCTCTCACTTCGGGTACTATGCAGTACGAACAACGCCTGTTGCAGCCTTCAAGCACGGTAACGAACGCGCTCAATCCGCTCTTCTCGTGCGCCGACGCCGTATCGGCCGTCTCACGGTGTCGCTCTATGTCGATCACTCGCCGTTCACCTGCTTCAATACGATCAAGAATATCGCATATCTTCGACAGACCTCCAGTTCCAAGCGCAAAGTCCAGGCCCTTGACTCTATCGAAAATACTGTCCTTCATCCGTTGAACCATACAGCCAACCGCCCCGACAATCACGTGCGGATGCCGCCGCTTTGCCGTCAGCAAACCCAGTTTGCCGATGGCCTTTTCTTCGGCCTTCGCCCTCACACTGCATGTATTGACAATCAGCACATCTGCGCCCTCTTCGGTATCAGATGCAATGTGCCCCCGTATTGCCAACAACGACCTGATTCGCTCACTGTCGCGCTCGTTCATCTGGCAACCGTATGTCTTGATATGGATCTTCATCAGAAATTTACCGATTCCCATTTTGCAGCCGACGGAGTGCCCGTCAACTTCACCCTGAACAGTTTCGTAACGGGAAACATAATTGTCTGCAGGACTTCACCGGCAAAGGTCTTCCTCTTGAGAAAGCGGAGTTCAACGCTGAAGTTCAGATCTTTGCTGGGAAGGTCATAGCTGCCCTCTGCTTTCAAGCTGATGATATCACCCTCAACTCGGAGCTCCTTTGTTGATGCCAATCCGTCGCATATCTCAAAATCACCATATGCATCAGTCTGCTTGAGCACATAGCCTAGCCCCGGCACAAGCCGTACGAGCAAATCGGAGAGCCCGCCAAACAGGGGAATACTCAGTATGTTGCCTTTGCTAATACGAAAACTGCCCGTTCCCGACTTCGCTCCGGCCAGTCCGTTAGGTGCCTCTCCGGAAACGTCCAGTTCGGCAGAGAACTCGCCAACGTAGCCTTCCTTTGATTCCGTCACACCGAATGCCGCCTCGGCAAACTTCCGAAAATC
>SPBP01000027.1 GCA_004525935.1 Lentisphaerales bacterium
GAGACCGATATTACCCGTCCGATGCGGTTCTTCTGAATGAACTCGTTGACCTGGTCATCCAATGCGGCCAGTTCATTCATCGTATTGAAGATCTTCAACACATTTGTGAACGTCTTTACCTTGATCATGATCACGCCTCCGTTGACAGTCGGGGCCGTCGAACTGCTTTTGACAGAGCATCCCCTGACCCGCAACCATGTTGTCAGACCGAGGCGCCTGGAACTATCGGGAATTGCCTGAGACCGGCCTTCGAAATCCCCGATCGGCAGTGTCAATTCTTGCCGGCAAGCTGGTTCCGCTTCGGTTCCGCCTTGCCGTTCGTTGCATCGCGCGGGGATTCGGGCAAGGTCTCCTCCTGCTTTGCCGGGCCGCATCCAGTTGACAGTGCAAGAGCAACAAGGCATCTGCACACGTTGCGTGGACACTTCATCCGTTATGTCGCCCGGCGCGGTCCGACCGTTGACTCAAACCGTTGTCTCGCTCATCCAGTTCCCATGCACGTTGCAGTTCTCAAGCGCAATGATGCTGCTTCCTGCAGATACCTTGAGATGCAGCCCAGCGGCCGGGTGACAAGCTTCCGGCGATAGCCATGTTCTTGCAACAAAGGAGCGATTAACATAGTAGTCGATGTAACGGATGTAGTGGTCCGCCTGCATTACATGTTCGATTTCTCCGACCCTGACATGAACATCGGTGCACGTTCCGTCGGGAATAAGTCCACACTCCTTGACAACGACAATCTGCGGAATATGCTTCTTGTCCCCGTCGGTCAGCTTGGCAGGATCAGCCGGCTTCTTGATCGCGTCGGACTTCTCTTCAAATGCATCAATAACCGAATTGCATATCAGGCAGGAACCTGGCGCTTCATCGAATTCTATGTGACCGCAGTTGCAGCATTGCATTACCTTCATTATCGGATCCCCTTTCATCAGGTTCTTCTGTTGTCCACGAGCCTACCGAAAGCCGGGGCTGTCTGCAAACTCTACTTGCCGCTGAACACGTCTTGGCCTTGACAGTTTTGCCTGCCATGTGCGTGTTCCCTGTTTGTTCAGTTATTCTGTTGTGTCAAGCGCGCTGCGAGTTCAGCCACGTGCCCGCCCTGGAATCGTGCCACCGCAAGTTCGTTTTCAGAAGGTTGCCGGGATCCGTCGGCGCCGGCGAGCGTGGTGGCACCGTAGGGCGTGCCACCTGTTATCTCGGCCATGTTCATGAGGCGTTGTTCAGAATATGGTACGCCAACAATGATCATGCCGTGGTGAAGCAGCGAGGTATGAAAGCTGGTAATAGTCGTTTCCTGTCCGCCGTGCTGAGTGCCGGTGCTCGAAAAGACGCTGCCGATCTTTCCGACCAAAGCGCCCTTCATCCAGAGCGGGCCCGTCCGATCCAGGAAGTTCCGCATCTGGCCGCACATGTTTCCAAACCGGGTGGGTGTGCCGAAGATGATTGCGTCCGCTTCAGCCAGTGTATCAGGCTCAATAATGGGTATCTTCGAGAAGGCGGCTCGTGCGGCTTTCGCCCCACTCGCTTCGAGGACGGAGTCCGGAACAGTCTCGGGCACCTGGTACAGCTCAACTTCGCATCCTTTGACTTCTCTGGCACCCGCCGCCTCTTCTTCCGCCAGCCTGTAAACGTGACCATACATACTGTAGAATACGATCTGGATCTTCGTCATTTCCGGCTCTCCCGACTTTCAAACGATGTTCGTTAACGCCCCCGCATCCCTGTTTGGGGTTCCCTGCGGAGATCTGTTTCATTCCCCCTCCTGGCGCTTCAATTCTCAACTTATCACAAAGCGATGGGAGGCGCCATCATGGAATGGCCGGCTCCGACCTTTTGAAACACCTGATGGAAGGGGACATTCATTCGCATGGGTCATCCGCTGATGCTTAAGCAACTGCCGATGAGCTGAATACACGAAGCAGCTCCGCAAGAACAGGAACGTGAAAGCCACGCTTGCGACGAAGCGAAAAAGAGATTGTACGCGGAAGTCTGAAGGCGGATGCTAAGGTGCTAGACCGCTGGAGAGCAGCTGCGAAGTCTGGCAATCTCGAGCTGAGGTGCGATTGGTGACGTCTTTCTACAGCTGGCATCCTGTACTGCAGGCGTTCGTAGCCACGCTGGGCACATGGGGGGTTACGGCGCTCGGGGCGATGTTGGTGCTTTTTACCCGGCGCGTTTCACAGAAGTGCCTTGACGCATCCCTCGGCATGGCAGAGGAGTACGCTGCTTGTGCTGGCGATCACGCTGCACAATATCCCCGAAGGTCTGGCTGTTGGCGTTGCCTTCGGCGCTGCAGCGCACATGACCGGCGCAGCGCACACGGCGCAGCTCGGAGCGTCCATTGCATTGGCAATAGGTATCGGTCTCCAGAATCTTCCGGAAGGCACCGCGGTTTCACTTCCACTTCGGCGGAGGGCCTGAGCCGGGGCAGAGCCCTGTGGTACGGTCAGCTCTCGGCTATTGTCGAACCGATTGCCGGGGTGGTCGGGGCTGCGCTGGTGTTGATGATTGCCCCGATCATGCCTTACGCCCTGGCCTTTGCCGCCGGGGCTATGATTTTCGTGGTCGCCGAAGAACTAATTCCCGAAGCGCAGGCCAATGGGAATGTCGACCTGGCAACGGGGGGAGTGATCATAGGGTTTGCCATTATGATGACCCTTGATGTTGCCCTGGGATAACCGGCCGCCCGGCTCGGATGTTGGAAGAACCCAGCCCCGCGCTCCGATCTCTGTGAGCAGTCAACAAAGACCCTTAATGGTCTCATCCGGTCGCTAAGAACAGTGCTGAGCCCGCCCCTTCAGCCGTCAGTCTTTCTCCCGACGGAATGAGAATTGCACGGCCGCCTTCGCCGGCTTGCCTTCGATTTCGAGTACCGGATAGGCAAGGAAGTTCATCGGGCCCGACTTTGGACCGGGCTCGACAACAAGGTCACGGCCGCGGCTGAATTCCAGCCGGTTCGCCGGGTGATGGCCGAAATAGTAAGATGACAGGGCTGAGTACTTGTCGGCTTCGCTGATATCGACCGGCCACCACTTGCCTTCCGCGTGGAATTCCACCCAGCAATGATAGCCGTCAACTCCGCCTTCGTCCCGTTCAGACGGTACAGCCGCGCCTATGGCGAAGCGTGCCGGGATTCCGACCGCCCTTGCCAGGCCGATGAAATAGGCATGGTAATCCGTACAGTTACCCGTTCTGGCGTTGCATGCATAGACAGCGTCGCCCTTGCCCCAGCCGTCGCCATACTTGATATAACGCATACGCTCAATGACATGGTCATACAGGGCCCTGGCACGTACCAGATCGCCCTTCTTCCCCTCTACAACGTCTTGCGCTATGTCGTTGAAGCTCTTGTCGTCAGGAACCAGGCGCTCGGCCAACAGGTACTTTGAGACATCGCCGGAATCATCCGCGTATGCCGATTTCTCTATTCGTTGCACATTGTAACGGATATCGATTGTCTTACCGGAATGCGAGGAGTCCAGCTCCCAGAACAGCACCTTGTTGCCGTGTGTGGCCTCTTCCAGCACACGGTGCTTTGCAGGCGCGTCGATGGTGCCGACCTTAACAGTTTGAAAGGCGTCCGTAATCGGCAGAGGCAACCAGAGCCGGCTCGGGCCCGTAAGCTCTGGCAATGTCAGCGCGTAGCGGAACTCGAACGCATCATCTGGAAGAATTACCCCCATTAGTTCGCGCGCGGCATCCGTCACGGGTACACGACCCCATGTTTTGTCCTCGTTCTGCTTCCAGAAGTAGAAGGGCTTACCGTTAATCTTGTGGGGAATCGTCTCAGTGACGGTCATCGAGCCCGGATCGCCGGAGAGGAAGAAATCCACGTCATACACATCGCCTCCCTCTTCCGCCAGATCTATGCACGCAAAGTGCTGCCGTGGCCCCAGGTTGGCCAGGTATTCTGTGTGAATCCGCACCAGCTTGAGTCGCAGTACTTTCCCCTCATATGGTAGCTGAAAATAGCCGTCGCCGAGCCTGGCCTGATCTTCTATGTGCTTCTCGATACCCGCCTGGATGTCTGCCGTTACGACGCTTGGCACCGGGTCCGACTCTACACGGTCCTCGTGTCGCCTGGAATTGCAGCCAATCATTACGAGACCCAGGAGCACAGCTATCATGCCGATAGCTGGTCCCCTGGTCGCGAGCAGTTGATTTTTTTCTATACGTGGCATCAATGAGCCGGATGATCCTTCGGCGCATCTCCCTCAGGATGTTCTGCACCCTCAGGATGTTCCGCTGCTGCCTTCTCCGCTGCAGCCTCGACCGCTGCAACAGGTTCCGCCGTTGTAATGGGTTCGTCGGCTGCCTTCTTCTTGCAGCCTCCAACCAGTACCAGCATTGCGACCCCGAATACTGCAAACATCAACTTCTTCATTGTTGTGCTCCTTTCGTGCATTGACGTCATCCTCTCCTATCCGGCGCCACTTGACAAGAAGGTAATAGCTGATCGAACCATGGCCCGTCACTTGGGGTGTTTCGAAGGCATCATTCAGTTGTGTCCCTATTGCGTGCCTGGTACTGACCATGTAGAATGAGAGATAATCGACAGTGCGACAGCAGCAAGGCAACGTGAAGGAGGGAGCAGAATGAAGGAAGCCCTGGCGAGCAAGGAGTGCGTGCCATGCAAAGGCGGCGTGGCTCCGTTAAAAGGCGACGAAATCACGGTGCTGCTTAACGACCTGGATGGCGGCTGGCAAGCGGTTGATGAGCATCACCTTGAGAAGACCTTCAAGTTCAGGAACTTTCAAGATGCCCTGGACTTCACGAACAAGATCGGCGAAATCGCGGAAAGCCAGGGACATCATCCGGACATACATCTGGCGTGGGGACTGGTGAAAGTTGTCACCTGGACACACAAGATCAACGGCCTGACCGAGAGCGACTTCATCTTCGCGGCAAAGGTGCAGAAGATGGCGGTGTGAATTGCAGCAGGTTATGAACGAAGACCGCGTGGATCATGACACGGCCTGAAGCGGCTCCATCCTACCGGAATAACTCTGTCCAATACGTTCCGCTCTTCCCAACCCCCATGAGTGTGTGGCGGCCGAACATGTTCTGGTGATGGCCGGGACTGTGGAGCCACCCATTATTTGCCCCGACTCCGGCTTCCTGACCGTGGTTGATATTCTCCCCGGTTGCTGAAGCGCCGAATCGTCTCGCGCGCTCCCACGGGGTGCCCTTCCCTTCCACCGGCGAGTCATGCGAAAAGAAGTTGAGCGTGTTCATATCATTTGAGTGATCCCGGGCCGCTTCACAGAGCCTGGGGTCAATCTGCAACACGTTCAGCCCCAGCAGCAGGCGCATCCTGTTCAGGGCGCGAACACAGGATACTTCTTCGGGATCGAGCGCCTCTTCCTGTTGAGCGTTCCACGCAACCACCTTGGTCGCACGCACTTCTGCGTACAGTGGTGCCATCGCTGCCGCCGCCCGGTGTTTCGCCATCTGCACTGCCAGGCTTTCGCCTTTTCCTTTAACGAGCTTCAGGCAGGCGTCTTCGTACTCTGCCAGTTCGACCAGCTCATCGTGTTTCGGTTTCAGCGATTTGGATTGCTGGACTACTTCGTCGACTGAGAGCAGAAGCAGTTCTGACAGTCGCTTCAGGGCAGGTTCAATGACTTCCGCTATGTCCTGCTTGGCGAAATCCGGCTTCCGCCTGACGGCAGCCGCTTCTTCCTGTAGAGCACGGACTTCCTTCTTGTTGGTCTTCATCCGGGCCTTGAATGTGGCCACAAGTTGCTTCTCGAGCAGACTCTGGTATGTCTGCCATTTCAGTCGGGACTTGGAGGCGAGGCGTTGAAGCAACAGTTCTGCTGCCGGCGGGCCATATTGCAGGACCCGGTCAACGGCTGCCTGGCGCTGGGCCGAAGCAGTAGCTTGACCGAAAGCGGCAAGCGACTTGTCGACTTCCATGCGCTGTTGGCCGGAAAGCCCGGAGCCCGGCGCCCCGCGGCATGGCACCTGAAACGCAAAATAGAAGACAAGCACAACGGCCCAGTGGCGCCCGGCGCTTCTCGTCGCGTATTCGCTCTTTCTCATCTCAGCTCCTGTTGCGGGGCATGCGTCACTCCGGGTCTCTATGACCTTTGCATTCCTCAGGTTGCCTTAACCGAGTCGGCTAGCATCTGCAGCAGGTGGCGTCCGGTGAAGGCAGCGCCTTTCTTCTTCAGGATTCGCAGCATCTTATCGCTCGCCATCGTCTTCAGGAGTGCGGAACGCTGCGATAGATTGAGCGATGATGATCGCACGAGTGGTCGCATCTGCCGCAGAAGCTCCAGATGCGTGGCGAAAGCGGGGTCAAAGTGTTTCTCGATATGCCTGCGGATTCTTCCCGACAGGGCAGGGCTGCCCCCGCCGGTTGAGATGGCGATGAGAATGTCACCCCGGCTGACGACAGCCGGCACGGTGAATGTGCACAGGTTCGGCTGATCCACGATATTCACAGGCAATCCCACAGTCTTCGCGTGTTCACTTATGCGACGATTGACTTCCTGCGAGTCCGTGGCGCCAACAACAAGACACGCACCCGCAAGGTCGGCCTTTCGGTAACGCCGTGTTACCCGGTGTATTCCCTTCATGCGGGCAAGGCTTTTGCAGAAACATGGACTTACCACGGTCACACGCGCACCGCACGAGGCCAGGCTCTTCACTTTTCGTCGTGCTACCTGGCCACCTCCGACAACGAGTACCTTCTTGCCTTCGATGTCGAGGTTGATAGGGAAGCATTTCACCGTATCGCCTCCATGACCTTGCCTGCGGCGGCAATGGTCCGGTCTATTACTTCGTCGGTATGTGCGGTCGATACAAAAGCTGCTTCGAACTGTGACGGTGCGAAGTGTATGCCTTCGCCGAGCATGCCGTGGAAGAACTTTGCGTACTTGTCGGTATCGGACTTCTTTGCGCTTGCGTAGTCGGTGACAGCATCCGTCGTGAAAAACATGGTCTGCATTGAGCCGACCCGGTTTTGTTGAATGGCGATGCCCGCCTTTGCGGCTGCGTCCCGGAATCCTTCTCCAAGTGTGCGTGAGAGCGTGCCGAGCCGCGTGTAGGGCGGATCCTCGATGAGCGTTTCCAGTACGGCCAGGCCTGCCGCCATCGCCAGCGGGTTGCCGCTCAGCGTGCCGGCCTGGTATACGGGCCCGGTTGGTGCGAGGGCCAGCATGATGTCGCTTCGTCCGCCATACGCGGCTGCCGGCAGTCCACCGCCCATGATCTTACCAAGCACGGTCAGGTCCGGCGTGACCCCGAATAGTCCCTGTGCGCCCGACAGGCCGAGCCGGAAGCCTGTAATGACCTCATCGAAGATGAGCAGACTGCCATGCTTGCTGGTGAGATCGCGCAGGAATTGAAGGAAGCCCGCAGCCGGTGCCACAACACCCATGTTGCCGGCGACCGGTTCAACAATAATGCACGCTATCTTCTCGCCATACTGATCAAAAGCCCGTGTGAGAGATTCAGGGTCATTGTAGGGCACTACAATGGTCTTTTCAGTAAAGCTGGCCGGCACTCCTTTTGTGCCCGGGATCGCGAAGGTGGCAACTCCGGAGCCGGCTGATGCAAGTAGACTGTCAACATGGCCGTGATAACCGCCCTCGAACTTGATGACCAGTTCCCGGTCGGTGAAGCCCCTGGCGAGACGGATAGAACTCATGACTGCCTCGGTACCGGAACTGACCATCCTGACGCGATCAATGCCCGGGAAACACTCAACGACACGTTGTGCGAGCAGATTTTCGGCCTCTGTAGGCATGCCGAAACTCGTTCCCTTCTCGCACGCCGTCCTGATTGCTTCTACAACCCTCGGATGGGCGTGACCCAGGATCAGGGCACCCCACGACATGACATAGTCAACATACTGTTTCCCGTCGACATCCTTTACAGAGCATCGGGCTCCCGAATCGACGAATACCGGGGTTCCCCCCACCGCGCCGAAAGCGCGAACAGGGCTGTTGACCCCGCCCGGTATCAGGGCCTGGGCGCGCTTCCACAGTTCTTGTGACTGCCGTCCTGTTGCATGCATTACCGTTTCCCCATTTCTTACCGATATACCATACTCGTCTTCTTGAACTCACGCACGGAGAAGAGCACATCGTAATCATCTGCGGCCAGGTCCTCGGCAATCCGCCGGGCAACAGCCAGGACCCCTTCTTCTGTGTGACCGTGTATCATCGCATAGATATTGTACGGCCAATCTGGCATCCTCGGTCTCTCGTAACAGTGGCTGATTTCCGGACGTTCCGCCAGTTTCCGGCCTGCTTTCGCAGCGTCGGGATCCGCAACGTTCCAGACCGACATTCCGTTGGCTTCAAAGCCGACCACCTGATGCCTGAGCATCGCACCGAACTTTCGAAGCATACCCTTGCTTTTGAATGACTTCAACCGCTCGACAACCGCTTCTTCAGTCATTCCCAGTTCAGCCGCGATCTCTCGAAACGGGTAGAGCGAGTCGCCTATGTCCCCGCACGCTCGGGTGATGAGCCGGGCATCGGTATCTTCAAGCATCGAGGGCCTCCCGGTCCATGTTGAAATGGACCCGCAGCTTGAACGTTTCCTTTGCCGGCAGCGCGTGCAGCGCGGCCACGCCCTTGCAGCTTCGTACCGCCTCGGCAATCTGGCGTAATTGCTCTTCGTCTTTTGCAATGATCGTGAACCAGAGATTGAACAAGCCATTTCTCTGGTAGTTGTGGGTGACCTCGGGATATGAACTTGCTTTTGCCGCGACCTCTTCGAGCCTGTCGGGGTCAACACGCACAGCGGCAAGTGCACTGACATATCCCAGCCGGGTAGGAACAAATGAGCCGCCGATTCGCCGTATAACACCGGACTCCCGCAGTTTCAACACTGCCCGGTGCGCTTCTTCGCGCGTGCAGCCCGTGCCTTCCGCAAGCTCGCCGTAAGGGTCGGGGCATAGCGGGAACTCCTGCTGGATGCGTTCAAGCAGTCGTTTTTCCAGGGATGTGAGACTGTCACTCACTTTACAGGGCTCCGATGTCACCCTCAGATTTGCCCGGCTGATATGCGCAGTCGGGCTCCTCGTTCATAAAATCTCCCGTCATCGCGTATGCTCTTGCCCTGCATCCTTCGCACACCTTGCGATAGCCACACGTGCCGCATTTGCCCTTGAGTTGCTCGGGGTCCCGGAGAGCCGCAAAGACTTCTGAATCGCGCCATATCTCGCCAAGCGTCTGCTTCCGAACATTCCCGGCTATCACCGGAAGATAACCGCACGGTTGAACGTCACCCGTGCGTGACACAAAACACACCGCCGAACCGGCCAGGCATCCACGCGTCACAGCGTTCATTCCATGAGGGCCCCTGGGCAGGGGGATGTTCCTGTTGCGCGCAACTTCACGCATTATGCGATAGTACTGCGGGGCGCATGTGGCTTTCACATGAATCCGGTCCTTGAACTCCAGCGATTTCTCGAAGAGCCAGGTGAGGACTTCCTCGCATCTGCCCGGGGAAAGCCGCTTATCATCGCTTATTTCTGCGCCACAGCCGACGGGAACAAGCATGAATACGTGAAAGGCATCGGCACCGCGCTCAAGAGCCAGGGCAAGGATTTCATCGAGCTCATTGTCGTTGTGCCGAGTCACGGTAACATTCACCTGCAATGAAGCGCCTGCCTGCTTCAG
Organism: Lentisphaerales bacterium; assembly: GCA_004525935.1. Classification (GTDB taxonomy): domain Bacteria; phylum Verrucomicrobiota; class Kiritimatiellia; order SPBP01; family SPBP01; genus SPBP01. The sequence continues at coordinate 9,642 of SPBP01000027.1, forward strand.
AGCATCGAATCCGCACAGTGCTCCGTCAAAACTTCCTGGCACACCCCGGAATACATCGTGGGTTCCGGCCTTAGCGCCATCAAGACTTATGCTCACCCGCTGGACGCCGCTCTCGACGAGCCGACGGGCAATGGCAGCGTCCACGAGTGTTCCATTCGTCGCCACGGCAACCCGGGTAAAGAGACGAGTGCATTCGTCCACGATATCGAAGAAGTCCTTGCGCACAAGTGGCTCGCCGCCGGTGAGGATAAGAATCGGATCGGATGTTTCGCGGATACCGCGGGCGACCTTTATTACTTCATCGGTCGTGAGCTCGCCTTCAACAAAGTCCTCCTGTGCCTCGGCACGACAGTGCTGACACTTGAGGTTGCAGCGCGCGGTCAACTCCCAGAAAACCAGTCGCAAACTGTCTTGCATGATTCTTCTCCCCACCTGCATTCTCTTTTCTTGCATGGTACCAGCCTCAATTGCCGAGGACCAGCCTTCGCCGAAGGCTACGGCCTGGCAGGCGAGGACGAGAACCGTTTGTCACGCTTCGCGTTCCTCTCTGAGGACGAGGACGATTCCGTCTTCCAGGCAGAACGATCTATGCACCACTGTCCGGCGGGTCATGACAGGCCACAGCCCGAAAGCCCGATCCCGGAACATCATTTGCTAAGCCAGATAGCTGCATCGCGGGCCCAGTAAGTGAGGATAGGGGACGCACCGGCTCTCTTTATGGCGTAGAGAATTTCGAGCGCGGCCGTCTTCTCATCGGCCCAGCCCCGTGCGGCGGCAGCTTTGACCATTGAGAACTCGCCGCTGACACTGTAGGCCGCGACAGGCGCATTGCAGGTATCCCGGATCGTCTTGATGATATCGAGGTATGCAAGCGCGGGCTTCACCATCACGATGTCCGCGCCTTCCGCGAGATCCAGTTCAGCTTCCCGCACGGCTTCCCGGGCATTCCTGACGTCCATCTGGTAGCCGCGTCGGTCCCCGAACTGAGGTGGAGATTCGGCCGCGTCCCGGAAGGGCCCGTAGAATGCAGATGCGTATTTCGCGGAATATGCCATGATGATCGTCTGCGAAAAGTCCGCCGCATCGAGCGCTTTCCTTATGGCGCCGACTCGGCCGTCCATCATGTCGCTGGGTGCAACCACCTGGGCGCCCGCGCGTGCATGTGATACCGCCATCTTTGCCAGCAGCTCAACGGTTGGATCGTTGTCCACCTCGTTATCCCTGATCACGCCGCAGTGACCGTGATCAGTGTATTCACACAGGCACACGTCGGTACACACCACGAGGTCCGGGAGTTTCTTCCGTAGTTCACGAACGGCCGTCTGTATGATGCCGTCTTCGGCGTATGCTTCGGAACCGACAGCATCTTTTGAAGAAGGGATGCCGAAGAGAATGATGGAATTCACGCCATGTGTGCAGAGCTCTTCACAGGTTTCGAGAAGTACGTCAACCGACATCTGGAAATTGCCCGGCATGGATGTGATTTCCTTCTTGATGCCTTTCCCGGGTACGACGAAGTACGGCATGATGAAGTCTGACGGGCTCAGGGCAGTTTCAGCCACCATCTTTCGCAGGGCTGGCAATCGCCGTAACCGTCTCATCCTGGTTTTTGGGAAGGTCATAATCCTATCTCCTTATCTGTAAGATAGCAGGCGGGATCGGGGCTCCAGAGGTCGTCATAGACCGCCTCGGCCCGCACCCTGAAGTTGGCGTTGCATATGTCGAGCCACTGGCATGCAGCGCAGCGACCTGTGACGTGTTTCTTCCGTTCCCTGAGCTTGATGAGAAGATCGTTTGAAGGGTTGCCCCAGGTAACACTGAACGGGGTTTCGCGCACATTTCCGACTGCACAATGCCGCCAGAACTGATCCGGGTAGACCTGTCCGTCCCAGCTCACGCATCCTATCCCGAGCCCTGAACTGTTGCCACCGTTCATCTTGAGCAGTTCCATTACTCGTGCAGCTCGCTCTTTGTCTTCCTGGAGCAGTCTCATGTAAAGATATGGGCCGTCACAGTGATTGTCGACCGTCAAGACCTCCACCTGGTTGCCGGCCTCATGCAGTCGTCTTGCTCTGTCCATGATCAGGTCAACGGCTTTGCGCGATTCCTCGTGTGAGAGATCTTCGGCAACAAGTTTGCTGCCTCGGCCGGCATAGACAAGGTGGTAGAAACAGACTCTGGGTATGCCTTCCTGCTCGATCAGGTCGAAAATACCGGCGATATCATGAGCGTTCTTACTGTTCATTGTGAAGCGAAGCCCGACCTTGATGCCGGAAGCCAGGCAGGTCCGTATTCCTTCAAGGGCCTGGTCGAAAGCGCCCTGGCGACCGCGGAACCGGTCGTTGGTTTCCCGAAGCCCGTCCAGGCTGACACCCACGTAGGAAAGTCCGCAATCCTTGAGACGCGTAGCCACATCTGGAGTTATCAGGGTCCCGTTTGTCGAGAGCACGGCCCGCATGCCCTTGTTGCGCGCATGCTGAATGAGCTCAAAGATACTGTCCCGCATCAACGGCTCGCCGCCCGAGAAGAGAAGGACAGGTACGCCGAAGTCGCCAAGATCCTCAATCAGCCGGCAGCCTTCGTCGTAGGTGAGTTCGCCGCTGTAATTCTCATCGTGCGAGTGCGAATAACAGTGCACGCAGCGAAGGTTGCATCGCCTCCCGACATTCCATACAACGACGGGTTTCTTGTCTGACGAAAACTGGAGCAGGTGAGAGGGAAGATCCCCGGATTTCCGTCCATAACGCAGCGGGTCGGATGGTTCCACCGTGCCGCAGTAGAGTTTCGATATTCCAATCATGATTGTCTGCTCCCTAATTCGTGTGTGATGGCTGCCACAAGTCCGTCAATATCGTGCTGCTCTGCCTCGACAGCGATTGTCATCCCCTCAGCGATCGCCGCTTTCGTTGTTTCCGGGCCGATACTTACATAGGTGATGTTCGAAGGAAGACTTCCGAGTCCGGCTCGCACCAGCGAGGCATAGTTTCGGGCCGTCGATGAACTGGTGAAGGTCACGATGTCCACATCGCCGGTCCGGAGCCTTTCGAGAACCGCGGGATCGGGATCGGCCGGTAGAGTTCTGTAAGCTTCTACTTCCGTGACCGTACCACCAGCATTCCTCAGTTTGTCCGGCAATTCAGGCGGTGCGATATCCGGGCGCGGCAGGAAGAAGTGTTTCCCTTTGATCGCATCACGTTCGAGCAGTGCATCGAAGATATCCCGGGAAGTAGAACGGCCGGGAACCATATCGGCCTCAATCCCTCTTTCGCGGAGCCTGTCGCAGGTCGCTGATCCAATGGCGCACACCAGGCAGCCTGCAAGGCTCCGGCCGTCCAGTCCCTTCTCATCCACTGCCTTGAAGAAGCTGTCTATGGCATTAACGCTCGCAAAAACGACCCAGTCGAAATCCTTGAGGCGTTCAACGGCGGCGTGCAGCGGTTCCATGCTATCCGGCGGAACGATACGGATGGTAGGGAAGGATATAACCTCGGCGCCCTGTTTCTGAAGTTGTTTTGCGAACTCGCTGGCCTGTGTGCGGGACCTTGTTACCAGGATGGTCTTCCCGAAGAGCGGCCTGTTTTCGAACCACGCCAGCTCGGAACGGAGCGAGGCAACCTGGCCCACGAGTATTATGACAGGCGGGGTGAGCCCCGCATCTTTGACGCGCTGCACAATGTTCTCCAGCGTTCCTTCAACGACCCGCTGCGCAGGGCAAGTGCCGCGATGGATCACAGCCGTGGGTGTTGTGGGCGACCTGCCGGCTTCGATGAGTCTTGAGGCAATTGCCGGGAGGTTCTTCATGCCCATGTAGAAGACGAGTGTGCCCGTGCCGGCTGCAAGCGAAGACCAGTCAATGGAGCTCTCTGTCTTGGTCGGATCCTCGTGGCCCGTAACAAGAGTGATCACGGAACTGCATTCCCGGTGTGTTACCGGAATGCCGGCATATGCAGGCGCAGCAATGCCGGCCGTTACGCCCGGTACGACTTCAAATGGGATGCCTTCCTTGCGCAGGACCAGGGCTTCCTCCGCACCGCGTCCGAATACATACGGATCGCCACCTTTGAGCCGGATAACCGTCTTGCCTTCCCCGGCTTTGTCCGCGAGGAGCTGATTGATATCATCCTGTTCCATTGCGTGAGAACTGGCCTGCTTGCCGACATAGATGCGTTCAGCGGCTTCCGGTGCGTAGTCGAGGAGAACCGGATTAGCGAGGCTGTCGTAGACGACCACGTCGGCCAGGGCAAGGCAGTCTCGGCCCCTGATGGTCAGCAAGTCCGGGTCCCCGGGCCCGGCGCCTACCAGATATACAATTCCCGTTCCAGCCATTGCGCAGCTCTCATTTCGCGGAGTCGCCATTGACGCAACATCCGTGCTTCAATTCAAGTGTGAGCGGACCGCCTGCAGATTGAAAGTCAAACACTACCCAGTCGTCACATTTGTCTCGTTCAAAATCTGTTCGAGCATCTCTCGTGCACCCTTATCAGCGAGCTTGTCGGCAAGCTGTTGGCCGGTTTCTTCTGCCCGGTCAGGTGCGTCGGAGATGGTCCCATCAAAAACTCGACTTCCGTCCAGGGACAGCACCCGGCCCCTGAGTGTCAGAACATTATCCGAGATGGTGGCCAGGGCTGCAACTGGAGCGCGACATCCGCCCCCGAGCCGGTGGAGGAACGCCCGTTCGGCAGATACGCAGACGTGGGTTTCGGTGGAGTTGATGCAGGCAAGCAGGTCGCGGACGCGTGAGTCACCGGATCGGATTTCTATTCCAAGCGCTCCCTGGCCCGGCGCGGGCAGCATGGTCTCCGGATCAATGAAATCGCTGATCACCTCGTTGCGAGTGAGTCGCTTCAGCCCGGCCGCGGCCATGACCGCACAGCCCACAACGCCTTCTTTGACCTTTCTCAGCCTGGTGTCAACGTTCCCCTGCAGGTTGACTACCCGGCAGCCCGGGAACGCGGTCTTGAGCTGGGCAGCGCGCCGGAGACTGCTGGTGCCGAGAGTAATCTCGTCGGGTTGCTCCCTTATCCGGGAAAGGGATGCGCCTACCAGTGCGTCACGCGGATCTTCCCGCTCAGGGATGGCACCAAGTTCCATGCCGGTCGCCAGTTCTGTGGGCAGATCCTTGAGGCTGTGAACAGCCAGGTCAACATCCCCGGCAAGAAGCGCGTTCTCAATTTCCCTGGTAAACAGTCCTTTGCTCAGAGGCTGGGGGAGGCCTCTCTGTGAATGTATGTCGCCGGTAGTACGGATTACTGTGATATCAATGCGCAATTCCGGGTGATGCCGGGTCAGACATTCGACCACCCACTCCGTTTGTGTGCGAGCGAGCAAGCTTCCGCGCGTTCCCATTTTCAGCGAATCATCTGTCGCCATCGTCGTTCTCCCCGCCAAGCTTGAACAGGCTCCGTGCTACACTGGCATACTTTTCCCACCGTCCGTTCCGCGCGGCCTCATTGAGAACGTCTCTGGGCGCGGCCAGGACCTTGTTTATCACCCTGTGCACCATCATTCGGATTTCTTCCTTGCATGGCTCAGGCAGCGGCGCGAGCTTCTCCTTCCGGAATGCCTTGATCAGCTCCGTTTCCTTGATCTCACGGGCACGATCGTCGATTTCTTTCATGAGCAGCACGATCCCACCGTCAAGCGCGGCAAACTCCGCAGCTTCTTTCCTGACAATGCGCCACGCATGCTCAACGGCTTTCTGGCGTTTTGCCATGTTTTCCCCGGCGACCCTGTGCAGATCGTCGATATGATAGAGGTAGACGTTTTCCAGTTTGCCGACGTCTTCCTCTATGTCACGGGGCACGGCGATGTCGATGAGGAGAATCGGTTGATTATGGCGCGCCGCTACGGCGTTTCGCACAGCGTGAACCTTGATGACACAATGCGGTGCGCCGGTGCAACTGATGACAATATCACTGCGGGTGAGATACTCTTCGAGCAGGTCGAACTGCACGGCCGTGCCGCCGTATTGCTCGGCAATGGCCTTGCCTTTCTCGAGGGACCTGTTCAGAACAAATATCTCCTTTACGCCTTTGTCGACAAGACTCTTCAGCGTGAGTTCTCCTGTTTCTCCCGCGCCGACGATCATGACGCTCTTGGCGGAGAGGCTCTCAAAGACTTTCTGCGCGAAGTCGACGGCAATCGAACTGACCGAGACCCGCCCGCGAC
>SPBP01000327.1 GCA_004525935.1 Lentisphaerales bacterium
AAGTTTCTCGTAGAGCGGAGTGCCCTTGTATTGTTCCAGCGCTTTCTCAGCGACGCAGATCGCGAACAGATCACTCTCGCTGACGTTGATCGCCGGTAACCGGTAGCTCTCCTCGGTGTAGTAGTAGCCGTGTCGCGCGCGATGATAGTCGATGGGTGCATCAAGTTCCCATTTCAGGTAGTCGATATCACGCTGGATCGTCTTCGTGCTCACCTCCCAGCCTGCGGCCAGGATCGAGCAGTTAGGGTAGGCGCCCTCCCGTAACTTCCGATCAATGTAGAGCAGCCTTCGGTATTGCGGCTTGAATTTAGGCATGTACAACTAACTCCCGCCGGGTAATGGACACCAAATGTCCTATACCCGCGATACTAAGGTAGGGACCGTGCGGTCGCAAGACCAACCTGGTCCGTTAGAACCCACCAATGATATGTTCCGCAGATAGCCGGCGCGATGCATCCGATCAACTCGCTGCACCCATCTGACCCCGCGGGCCGCGGACCGGTAACATGTTGGAAAAGAACTGGTTATGACTCATGCCGTTCGGTGGGGAAATTCGGGGGGGAAAATGCTTGAATGCCCGTCCGATACATATATGGTGTGCGTATTGGCCACTTCATGTAGTAGCGGGCAGCGGCCCGCATACCACATATAGCTACGACGGGTGGAGGTGGGATTTTGCGTTTCGTGGCGGGCCAATGTAGAGTTTCCGTCAGACTCCGGGTCTGTCGGGTGTCGTGTTCTTTGTTCTTCGAGTAGGCAAGGGAGTTCCGGTCATGGATGTACAGACGCTCGCAGTTGGTGAAATGAAGGGTCGCCAGAAGGTTCAGATTACAAGCAACGCGCAGGCCGTACTCTCCGCAAGATACCTCAGCAAAGATCGTGAGGGGAATGCTATTGAGACCCCCGAAGATCTGTTCGCACGCGTTGCCTCCGCAATCGCTGCCGCTGAAAAGAACTACGGCCTCTCGGACAGTGCCGTGGAAACCGTGCGTGACGAGTTCTATGACATGATGGCTAGCGGCCGGTTCATGCCGAATTCTCCCACCCTCATGAATGCGGGCAGGACAATGGGTATGCTGTCCGCCTGTTTCGTGCTTCCGGTCGAGGATAGTATAGACGGAATCTTCAGAAGCGTGAGGCACGCAGCCATGATCCAGAAGGCGGGTGGCGGAACCGGCTTCAGCTTCAGTCGCCTCAGGCCTGCCGGTGACCTCGTTGCCTCCAGCGGCGGTGCGACGTCAGGCCCCATTTCCTTCATAAAAGTGTTCAGCGAGGCGACAAACGCGATTCAGCAGGGCGCCTTCCGCAGGGGCGCGAACATGGGCATTATGCGGATCGATCACCCGAATATCATCGAATTCATCAATGCCAAGGAAGACCTCACGAAGCTGACCAACTTCAACCTGTCCGTAGGTGTGGACGATGGATTCATGAAGCAACTCCGGGAGGCGCCCGACGCCGAACACGTGGTGTATAATCCGCGCAACGGAAAGCCGTCGAAGCTTCGTAAGGAGGATGGTTCCTGCTGGCGGACGGTTGAGGTGTTCGACACGATTGTCAACCATGCGTGGAAGACGGGCGAGCCGGGCATGATCTTCATCGACAGGATCAATGCCGATAATCCCACCCCGCACATCGGCGAGATCGAGGCCACGAATCCCTGCGGTGAGCAGCCGCTGCTCCCGTACGAAAGCTGTAATCTCGGGAGTATCAACCTGATCAAGTGCGTGAAGAAGCAGGCTGACGGCAAGAAGGTCTTCGACTACGAGGCAATGTCACGTACGGTTCACCTGGCAACACGTTTCCTCGACGACGTGATTGATATGAACAAGTACCCGATTCCCGAGATAGAGGAAATCGCAAAGGGCAATCGGAAGATCGGGCTCGGGGTCATGGGATTTGCAGACGTGCTCTACGAGTTGGGAGTGCCCTACTGCAGCAAGGAAGGCGTTACACTCGGCGGCGAGATCATGAAGGCGGTTAACGATCAGTCGCACCTGGCATCAGCCAAGCTTGCCGAGGAACGCGGCGTCTTCCTGAACTGGGAGGGCAGTGTCTGGGAGCAGAAGGGCGTCCGTATGCGGAATGCATGCACAACGACGGTTGCCCCGACGGGGACAATCAGCATTATCGCCAACTGCTCGGGAGGCATAGAACCGCTGTTCTCACTGGTGTTCTTCCGAAATGTGCTTGATGGCCGGAAGTTCACCGAGGTGAACCAGACTTTTGAAACTGTCGCGAAAGAACGAGGATTCTACAGCGAAGGGTTGATCCGTGACGTGGCCGAGAAGGGGAGCGTCCAGGGAATGGTGGCATTGCCGGAAGATGTCCGGAAGACATTTGTGACCGCACGGGATATTCCGCCCGACTGGCATATTCGAATGCAGGCTGCGTTCCAGAAGCATTGCGATTCGTCGATTTCAAAGACGATCAATTTCTCGAACGAGGCAGGGGAAGCGGATGTTCGCAAGATCTTCTTGATGGCACACGAGCATGGCTGCAAGGGCGTTACAGTCTACAGGGACGGATGCCGCGAAAACCAGCCGATGTCGTTGAGCGAAAAGAAGATCGCGAAGGAAGCCGATCCGGTGCTGACAGCGATCGTGCGACCGATCGCAATTCCCGATGTGATGCCCGCAGTGAAGGTCAAGCAGATGACGCCTTTCGGCAATATGCACGTGAAGATTGTTGTTGATCCGCAAACGGAACGGGAACGCGAGGTCTTCGCGCAGCTTGGGAAGGGGGGCGACGTCGCCACGTCCGACCTCGAAGCAATATGCCGAATCATGTCGCTCTACCTTCGGGTGAACGGCAGCCTGGATGATATAATCACGCAGCTTGACGGGATCGGTTCGAGCTTGTCGATACCGACGAAAGACGGACGCGTGACTTCGCTGGCGGATGGGCTTGCAAGTGCACTGAAGAAGTACCGCAAGGCCAAGGATATCGCTGGGATCGAGGCGCTGCTGCTGGGCCGGGTTGATCTGAACTCGGTGCAGAAGGGCATCAAATCTATCAGGCAGGCTTCGCATGGCGGGCAATCGGCAAGCGGTGCATTCAAGGTGAAGTGTCCGGATTGCTCGGGCGATATCGCCTTCGAAGAGGGTTGTGCCGTTTGCCACGGCTGCGGGTACTCGAGGTGCTGACGGGTATTCTTACCGTTCCCAATCTCCTGACTTTTTGCCGGCTCCTTGCATTACCCGCAGTGATTCTCCTGTTTCGGTACGACCATTTCATTGCCGCCTCACTGCTCTTCCTCGGAGCAATGCTGACCGACGTGATCGACGGGTGGCTTGCCAGGCTCATGGACCAGCGCAGCAGGCTGGGACTGTACCTGGATTCG
>SPBP01000307.1 GCA_004525935.1 Lentisphaerales bacterium
GCCCAAACCGCGGGAATTCTACAAAGTCGGCGTCCAACTGGATTCAGGCCCGTAATTGCCGTAACCCGCACGCAACATCTGCCCTGTGCTGTCTCTGTTTTCTGTTTGAACCGGGACGAAGCCGACGCTATCATTACTGGTCCGTTTCCGCTGAGGTGACGCCACGCATGTTTGCGGCTGAGCAAGGCCGGATTTCGTCTGCGGATCTGCAGGAACGGGAAGTCGGCAAACCGCAAATGAACGGGAGAACATAATGTCAACCCTGATGCAGTCAATCCTGGTACTAACCTGTGCCGTGGCCCTTGCATGTCCGGCCGACGCGGGAGAATTCTATGTCAGCCCGAAGGGCGATGATGCCGGCGACGGCCGGTCTCCGGCTACGGCATGGAAAACGACAGAGAAAGTCAACAAGAGCCAGTTCGCAGCGGGCGACAAGATCCTTTTCGAACGTGGCGGCAAGTGGCGCGGTAAGACGGTCTGCACCCGCGGCAATGTGGTCTTCTCCAACAGAAAGAACCACCTGGTCTTCCGGAATCTCGTGGCCGACGAAACGGCCGGTGCCGTCCAGGGCTACGGAATGCGCGCGGAAGAAAGCATTGATGTTACGTTCGAGGATTGTGAAGCGCTGCGTTGCGGCCGGCATAACTTCGCCGCAATCAACGCGCACCAGGTCACGTTCCGTCGGTGTCGCTCGGCCTACGTTGCACCCAAGGCCGACAACAGCCTTTACGTCAGCTATGCAGACGGCGGGGCGCCCGTCGCGAAATGCGACACGCTCTACGAAGATTGCTCCTCGGATCATGAGGATAATGGAAGCGGCGGGGAATGGGGGTTCTTTGTCAGTCACGGCGACCACCTTGGAACCACAACGTTCAAGAACGTGATTGCCCACTCAAAGGTCTCATTCATGTCGGCACCCGTCATCAGTTCATCAACAAGACAGGGGGAGACTATACGCTCAAGGCTGAATCTCCTGCTATCGATGCAGTCGCCGATGTTCCCGAACTGACATCACCCGATTCGGCCGGCAACAAGCGGCCGCACGGAAAGGGCGCGGACATGGGCGCCCTGGAAAGAGCACAGAAACAGTGATGAGAAGCAGGCTCTGGACCGGGACGGAATGGATACTGATCGCGATTTGTGCGGTCATTCCGGCACTGTCGGTTCTGGGCTCAGACTATTTCGTCAGCCCACGCGGGGACGATCGCGGTGACGGGCTCAGTGAACTAACTGCCTGGAAGACCGTCGCAAGAGTTAACGCTGCGGCCTTTCAGCCGGGCGACAGGATACTCTTCGAGCGGGGCGGGGAATGGCGGGAGTCGCTTCAGGCCAGCTCCAGCGGTGAGGCCGGAAAACCTGTTGTCTACCGCGCCTACGGCAAAGGTGCAAAACCGAAATTCTGGGGAAGTGTCGTGCTCGATAACTCTGCATTCACGCTCGATCAGGGCACAACTTACAAGATCACCACGACGTTCGGCGTTGATCGGCATTGCGGGATCGCGGTCGATCACGTGCTAATGAAGTGGATCGGCTTCGCCGATAATGCAGGCAGAATGGCTGCCATGCGGTCAAAGCCCGGCTCGGCAATTGTCGATGACGGGTATCCGTCGGTTCATCCGGATCACAGCGTAATCTACATCAATACGGGCGGCAGCGATCCGCGCACCGACGGAAAGATCTACACTGCTTGTGTGCGCGACAATGTCATCCATTCTTCCTACAAGAACTATGTCACCTTCCAGGACCTCGTGGTTGACGAAACGGCAATACTCGAAATGGGATTCGGTGTGCGCATAGACGGGGGCAAAGGTGTCCGGCTCGAACGCTGCGAGGCTTACCGCGTCGGGGCGGCCCATTTCGCTTTCGTGGACGGCGACGCGTCGGAGCCGAATGTTGGAGATCAGCTCTACGCGGCATACGCGATGCGGAACCAGCCTTCCATACAGTGTTCAGCGTTCTTCTCGCGCCTTTCGGCCAACGTGGAATGGATCGATTGCGTTGCGAAACACCTGGAACTGAACGATGACGGGGCCACTTATCGGGTGTTGACGGCCCTCGGCACAGGCAAGGTTCTGGCAAAGAATATGACATGCACCGGCCACGGAGGGGGTGCTATGTACTTCGCCGACTCTGCAAAGGTGACGGTGAAGGGTGGCGTCTTTGAAAACTGCAACGTGGAGCAGTGGAGTGGCGGCCTTGTGTTCGACGGTGTTACTTTCACGGGTTCTTCCTGGATGAATGTCTGGTCGAAAGATAATACTTACGAAAACTGCCTGTTCGCCGATATAGCGCCTCCCGAGGGTGGCGTCTTCTTCTTCAGGGACAAGGCTTCCGGAAACACGGTTCGTTTCTGTACTATCATCCCGGTACGCGGTGCGTGCCTGCAGTTCGGTGGGTCGGCACCCGGAACAAGCTGGTACGGCAACGTGATGCTTGGAACCGTTTCTTACGGCGGAAACCCGAACGACATCGCCACGGCTGACCACAACCTCTATGCGGTAGCCCAGGAATCGATCATGGGGCAACCGTGGTCAGAATGGCGGGCCGCCGGGAGGGATACTCAGTCTATCATTGGTGACCCGCGGTTCGCGGACCCGGTCGGTGGCAACTACAAGCTCGAGCCCACTTCGCCTGCTGTCGACGCGGAGACAGGAACGCAGTTTACCCCGAAGTCCGATCTTGCGCTGAACGCACGACCGAACGGGAAAGCGGCGGACATCGGAGCTCTTGAATCCGGCACACTGGCGAAGTGATCGATACGATACGAGTAGACTGAAATAATGAGAAGTAACAAGGAATTACGTGTTCTGTACTGGATTGTGACCGTGGCAGTTGCGGTCGGACTGCCGTACGCGGCACATTGTAACCAACCCCCCATGTGCAGCATCATCAGCCCCACCAATGACCAGGTCTTCGTGGCACCGCCGCTGGTTTCGATCTTCGCCGATGCTTTCGATTCCGACGGCTCACTCACGAAAGTCGAAATTCTGGGGAAACGATGTGCTGGCCCCGGTTATAACCAGCTCAACGACGGCCGTCGGCACTGTTGAAGAAAGCTTCATCTACCTGATCACTGCTACCGGCGACCCGTCGCAATTCGAGGCAACCGGCCTGCCGTCCGGTCTCTTTGTGAATGAGGACAGCGGTCTGATAAGTGGGAATCCCCGGCAGGCTGAAGTCTTTGTTGTTGCACTGACAGCCAGGGCACGAGCACCGTGGCCAATAACCCCCGGGGGGGCCTGCCAGCCGAACGACGCCAGCCTTGGCCTGCGTATCCGCAACTCTATCATCGCGAATAACGGACCGGTGGGGGTCTACTACTTGAAAGGAACCGGCGTCAATATCGGCATATCTTGCGACATCGATGGAGCGACTCGTCCTTCTGCGGGCACAAGAAATGTTTCCTACACCCATGCAATGAGCAAGCTAGAACCTGTCCGAAAAGGTATTCTCGGACAGAACCACAGATTTCGGA
>SPBP01000339.1 GCA_004525935.1 Lentisphaerales bacterium
CAATATTGCATTCGATCACAAGGCACGTATCGTGCTGATTACACTGAATCGCAGGAGTCTGCATAAGGATTGCCCGGAGCAGGTTGGGCCTGTTGTTGAGTTCGCGTTCACCGAATCCGTATCCCACTGATGTCGGGGAAGAAGACCCGGTATCGCCTTCGAATTGTGACGGGGAGGTCCACGTGCTGATGAGTGCTGCTGCTGTCGGAGTCACGAGCTCAAATGGCTCGTCAGTAAGTATGACTGGGTGATCTTTGAGCAGTGCAAGTGTGGCAGGGGCCGGCACCGGGATTGTACCGTGCGCCGAGCCGGTTGTTCCATGGCCCAGTGGCAGGGGGGAACACGTTATCTTCGTTACTCCCAGTAGCTCGATAGCCAGGCACGCTCCAACAATATCTACAATTGAGTCGTGGGCTCCCACTTCATGGAAGTGAACGTCATTCACCGAACCTCCGTGAATTCCGGCCTCGACTTCAGCGAGACGAGTAAAGACGGCGATACTGTTTACGCGGACACTGTCGGGTAGAGCGCTTGCTTCGATGATTCCGCGGATATGCCCGAGACCCCGATGCGTATTGTCCGGGGCATTGAATATGACTCTAGCCGTTCTTCCACGCAGACCAGCGGCATGGATCTCTTGCGATTCAATTTCGAAGTCGCCGATATTGAGCGAAGCAAGTTGGTCTCTCAGTTTCGAGGGGGAGATTCCCAGATCAATGAGGGAAGCCAGGATCATATCGCCACTGGCGCCGCCTGCACTGTCGAAGTGAATGCTTTTCATGGATTGACTCATGGCGGAATCGCCCTCATCCTGCTGGATCGACGTCGGAAGTGCGGTTGATCATGGCTGCGGCGACGCCGGCGCCGAATCCGTTGTCTATGTTGACCACGGAAATGCCCGGCACACACGTATTCAGCATGGCCAGAAGGGCGGCAAGCCCGTTCAACCCGGTACCGTATCCTACGCTCGTAGGGACGGCTATGATAGGCCTGTCAATCAATCCGCCGACGACCGAAGGCAGGGCACCTTCCATGCCTGCCACGACTACTACGGCTCGCGCCGATTTGAGTAGTGGGACATGCTTCATCAGCCTGTGCAGTCCTGCCACGCCGACATCATGGACCCTCTCGACGCGTGCGCCCATGCGTTCGGCGGTGAGCGCGGCCTCTTCCGCCACGGGGATATCCGAGGTGCCCGCACTGACGACTGCGACCAGGCCGGACGGCACAGGGCGTTCACTACAGTCAACCGTCACGATTCGGGCGTCACGATGATAAACGGCGGTCGGCACGGACTCTGCGACTGCGCCAAATTGCTCTTCAGACGCGCGTGTGGCCAGCACGTCCTGTCCGCTGGCCAGAAGGGCTTTGACGATCTCAACTATCTGGTCGCACGTCTTTCCCGGGCAGTAGATTACTTCGGGCAATCCTCTTCTGCGTTTACGGTGTGTGTCGACCCGAGCGAAGCCGAGGTCGACCTCGAACGGAGCGGGGAGCTGCTTGACGGCTTCATCTATGGACAGCTGGCCTGTCTGCACTTGTTCCAGGATGTGTTTCAGGTTGCTCATCGCATTAGTATCATCCAGTCCCCAGAATCGGGCCGTGTCATGAATTGATGCCTTGTTCTTTCGACAGGACAATTATCCTGCCATTCTATCAAGATGTTCTATTCTCGTGTCGCGGCGGGCAATGCTAGCTGACGTCAAGGATGCTGCGGAGCTTATCCTTCAATTCAGACACGCCGATACGCTCCTGTTTCATTGTGTCGCGGTCACGCAGTGTGACTGCATTATCATCAAGCGTATCGAAATCCACGGTGACCGCGCAGGGCGTCCCGATTTCATCCTGCCGTCGGTATCGCCTTCCTATGGCGCCGACCTCATCCAGGAAGCAGGACCAGTGAATCTTGAGTTCGTCATAGATCTCCCTCGCCTTTGCGACAAGGTCAGGCTTGTTCTTGAGCAGCGGGAACACGGCGACTTTTATGGGTGCAACTCTGGGTGAGAATCGCATAAGTGTCCTTTGTTCATAGCCATCAGGCGGCTCAGTGCCCGGCAGACAGGGGATGGCAGGTGAGTCCATTCCGGCCTTGGGCGCATATTCCTCGCAGTAAGCCTCGCACAGGACCGCAAGTGCGATTCGATCGACACCGGCTGATGGTTCAACCACGTGCGGTATGAACTTCTGGTTGGATTCCTGGTCAAAATACTCCATGGATTTTCCGCTGAATTCCTGGTGGCGAGTCAGGTCAAATGATCCACGAGCCGCTATTCCTTCGAGTTCCTGTGCACCGAATGGAAACGCATATGTAATGTCCACGCAGGCGCTCGCATAGTGTGCGAGTTCGCCCTTGTCATAGACGTACTTCCCGAGTGCATCTTCGGGAAGACCGATCGTCCGGTACCAGTCCAGTCGACTTTGAACCCAGTAATCGTGCCACTGCTGATCGGTTCCCGGTTTAATAAAGAACTCAAGTTCCATCTGCTCGAACTCGCGTGATCGGAAGGTGTAGTTGCGGGGATTGATCTCGTTCCTGAAAGCTTTGCCGATTTGTGCAATGCCGAACGGGACCTTCTGCCGTGACACGGACAACACGTTGGGAAACTGGGCGAAGATGCCCTGCGCGGTTTCGGGCCGAAGATAGACGGCCGCAGATTCATCTTCCAGGGGTCCGACGAAAGTCTTGAACATGAGATTGAAAGCACGTGGTTCGGTGAGATCTCGCGAGCCGCACGCTGGACACTTGACACCCTCGGGAAGCCGAAGCGCACCCTCGGTGAACACGAGTTTTGCGCCCTGTTCGTCAGTGAGCGAGTCAGCCTTGTATCGCTTCTTGCAGGTACGGCAATCGACCATTGGATCGACAAAACTGGTAGTGTGGCCGGAGGCCTCCCAGGTTCGTGGATGCATGATAATCGAGCAGTCAAGACCAACGACATCCGACCTCCTTCGAACGATATCATCCCACCAGGCGTCGCGTATGTTGCGTTTCAGTTCGCATCCGAGCGGACCATAGTCCCAGAAACCGCTCAGACCTCCGTATATTTCGGAGCTCTGAAAGATGAACCCGCGGCGCTTACAGAGCGATTCGAGCTTGTCCATAGAGGTTGTTGCGGTCTTGTCAGTCATGGGGAATGCATTCTGGCGCATCATCGAAGGGGAAAGCAAGGGCAAAGGCTGGAAGACTGTCGGGCGGGCATTGCAGAGCG
>SPBP01000424.1 GCA_004525935.1 Lentisphaerales bacterium
CCGCGGCATCCGCATCCGGGTTTACCGTGGAAGGCGTCTGATCCAGGTCGGGCACAATCGGAGTCGTAGCTTGAGCAGAAGGTTGGAATGAAAGATCGAGGACGAGGACGAGGACCGTTCGCTACGCTCACTGAGGACGAGGACGATTCAAGAGAGACACTGCGAACATTCAGGTGAACCACTACATCTAAGCGGCCCAGCCAGAAAGAACGAACCGCTTCGCCATCAGCAACTCGTCCTCGGCGGTTCAAGCAAACCCCAGCCGACACCCTCCAAATCTACACATCCCCCTCAGTACCCCATCCAGCAAAGGTGGGCCGGGCTGTCCCCTGTACCAGGGTTCGTCAGCCAACGAACACGGTACAGGGCACGCTCAGCACGGCCACCAGCAGCTTCTGGTACTCGCGCTGCTTGTCCCAATGGCTGGAGTTAAGGCATTCTGGGTTCAGCGAGACAATCCGCAATCCGTAATCGCACCCTTCCCCCTCGTTTTCTTGCAGTCAGCGGCTGATCTTGATATAAACAGACCGACTGAAACATAAGAGAAAGCGCGTAATCATGAATGATGTCCTTGAGCCTCAGCTTCTGAGCGAGTTCGATGAACTGGTTCGACGCAACAAACGTCGTTGCCTGTGGTTCATGCGAGATGACTATGCTCCCGTTGACGCATCCGGCATGCTGAAGGTTCTTCGAAGCCTTGAGCAACACGGGGATCGCGAGACATTTATTCAAGCAAGGCGGCTGACCCGATGGCTCTTACAACATTCCAGCGCGGTGTGTGCAGGATCATAGCCGAAAATCGCGTGAAGAGCGGTGAGAGCTATGTGGCCGGCGGCGTCGCATTAAGCGAGTTGACGCGCACTTCCCGTCTTTCTCAGGACATAGACCTCTTTCATGACACCCGTGAAGCCCTTGCGAATTCATGGGTTGCCGACCGCCGGGAATTGGACAAGAACGGATATGCAACGGCCATTGTACGTGAAATGACAACGTTCATCGAAGCGGAAGTGTCGCGCGACAGTCAAAGCGTTCTAATGCAGTGGTGTTGTGACAGCGCGTTCAGGTTCTTCCCACTCATGGAACATCCCGATTTCGGTCTGGTCTTGAGCCCGTTCGATCTCGCGACCAACAAACTCCTTGCCCTCGTCGGCCGCTCAGAAGTGCGCGACTGGATAGACGTGCTGGTGTGTCACGAGGAGATACAACCCCTGGGCTATCTGGCATGGGCCTGTGCAGGCAAGGATCCCGGGCTCAATCCCAGTTTTGTCCTCAATGAAGCAAAGAGAACCAGCCGTTACACGCAGGAGGATATATCGGGCTTGTCCTTTGACCGGGCTCCTCCCGACCTGGCGGACCTGTCTCGGAAATGGCGACTGGCAGCGAATCAGGCACAGGTTCTGATTGAGCTCCTTCCCGAAGACCATGTGGGTGAATGCGTGCTGGACAAGAGAGGCGAACTGTTTCGCGGTGAACCTGACGCCTTGAAGCAGGCATTGCAGGACGGCTCTATTCAGTTCCACAGGGGGCATATCGGCGGATCAATGCCGACATTCTCCGACATCGTCGACAAGAAGTAAGAAAACACGCCTCATGTCCCGCCGAATATGTTTTCAAAGGTAGGGCGAAGCCTCCGGCTGAGCCGCGGGTTCATTCTGTTCATCTGAACTGCCGACACCCTCCAAATCTACACATCCCCCTCAGTACCCCATCCAGCAAAGGTGGGCCGGGCTGTCCCAGAATCCATTGAATATTGAATATTCGGGTGGCTGCGCCGTGAGAAGTCACTCTCTGAGGACCGACAAGACATTCTCCTGCGTAATGAGATCTGCCTCTGCCGAGTGTTCCAGGAACGGTCTGACATCGGCGTTCACATTTGCCCAATTGATCGCTTTCATTCGTTCCACGATCAAACGGCGCCAGTTATCCACCGTCACAACCGGGCCTTTCCATCCCGTCTGTGCAAGAGCTGAATTCAACAAAGCCACGTTCGGGGCGGGCCATGACCGGTCCGCCAAATACCAGACAAGATCGTATACGTCCCGGCCCTTGGTGTAGCGCCGAGTCAGAATCGCATGTAGTTTCCCTGCCAACAAAGACGCCCTGTCATAATGCATAAGATGGAGGGTAACATGTCGCCGGACCAGCGTACTCTCAAGCACGGCGCCACAAGGCGGGTTGGTGTCGACCTCGATCTTGATAGAGAGGACCTGGCTCTTCATGGGAGATAACCCGATCTCGTAAAGTAGTCCCGGGAATTTCAAGAACGCGGATGCCACCGTCTTCTCGCTCTTGCTCGTTACGGTTACCGAGTAAGCCTCGTTCTTGAACGAAGATTCAACGTGGGAAACGGCTTGATCGAATCCCGATTCCCTGCCCGCTTGAACCATCGAGAAGTCCAAGTCCTCGGAGAACCGCCGAATCGAGTAAAGGAATCGTAACGCGGTTCCACCAACAAACGCCCA
>SPBP01000031.1 GCA_004525935.1 Lentisphaerales bacterium
GAAAGTGAAGGTCTCAGGTGCAGGTAGAAAGGAACTCTTCTTCATATGTACCTTCACCTGCGACTTGCGACTTTCGACCGGCGGCCGGATTCTTTGGTTGTGGCCTCCGGCCGCCTTGTTGGTATGCCAGGAATGCAGGTGCACGTGGCGCAGCGCAATGAACACGCGAGATTCGTTGCCCGTGCGCATCGACAGGCTTGCGGTCTTGAGCGATGAGGGTGAGAGAACCAGCATCCGGCCGTTAAGGGAATGTGGGTCAATACTCGACTTCCGGCGTCTGTCGAACTCCGTGGTGAGAACGAAGTACCACAACTTTCTACTTGGCCACCGGGACAGCGCCTGCCTATAGTGTGTAGGCACGCAAATGTTGCGGCACAGCGACCGGCAACCGACCATTTTGCTGCTGAGTACCGCGGTCATTATGGTTGGTTTCCGGGCTCGACAGACCGGGAGGTACCTGTAGTGGACATACATAAGTTTGCGCAGCAGTTTGCCCTGGTTTTCAGTCACAGTTCCGTTTACGGCGCGAACCACAAGGTGACCACGGGCTCCATCAAGTCAAGCTACCAACTACTGAGTAATGCACTCGAGCAGGACACGAGTGTGAGTATTTCTGTCGTGGATGATGTTCTCAACATTAACCAGTCTCCGATCCGTACCACCACGCCGGCAATCAAGGCCCTGATTGAACGCCTGACACTACTGGGCATTGCCAGCTTCTCCCTGCAGCGAGGTCTGACCGCGGACAGCTACCATAGCGTGATAGAACTTCTTCATGCGTCGGCCGCTGAAATGAAGGAGGCCGGCGGGTTCGGGGCCGTAGTGAAAGCTCTTGGAATTCCGAATGTGGAGGCCAAGCGGGTCTTCTTTCAGCAGGTGACTGAAGATGACATCGTCGTTTCAAAAGAGAAGCTTGCGGAGAAGGTGGGGATTACACCGGGCTCAGAAACTGAACTGATCCGGTTCCTGGAAGGTAAGTCGGAAGATCTGGATGGCAAAGCGGCCGCCAAAATAGAGGCGGTTACAAAGGATCCGTCGGTAGTAGCCGACGCCGTAATGCAGGCGTCCGACGCAAGTGAAGTGATACCGGATGAGGAGAAGGTCGAGAATCTGGTCGGGTGCGTGAAGCGGCTCTACGCTCAGCTGTCCAAGGGGCCCCGGGCGAAGACGCAGAAGGGAAAGAAGGAGTTACTCAAGTTTTTCAACTCGCTGGAGAAAGATATCACGAGTAAGCTCGATTCAGAAGCGGGTGTCAAGGACGAGGCGGTACTGGGGCAGGTGGCGAATGTGTTCGAAGAAATGACGGATGCCTTGACCATCGACTCACTGGTTGCGGAATACGGCAAGAAGCAGGGAGCGATAGAGAAGAGCGAGACGCGCCTGCTCAGGTACATAAAGGCGAAGGGCGAGGGCATTCTTTCTGACAGCGCGTTTCTCGAAAGACTTGAGGCAGAGGGAGTATCAAAGGAGAAACGCAACGAACTCCTGGGCAGGAGCGGCATTGCGGTTGGGGATGAGGCAGTTGGGGACGCCGCGCGTGTCCTGAAGGTTCTCACAAGTCTCGCAGCGCAGGTTGAGGAACAGTTTGGGACAGATGGGGCCGGAGGGGGCGCGCGGTGGGGCGAGGGTGTTGATGGCATGGTCGGTTCACTCGCCGCGGCAGTGAGTGGGGTCGCAACGAAGGCCGAGACAGTTGTAGCTGCGTTTGCGAAGAAAGCCGAGCAGAACAATGGGCTTACGAAGAAGGATATCCTGGAATTCCTTGCCGAAATGGGCCAGGAATTGAGGCAGCCCCTGTCGGTAATCAACTGTACTCTGTCTCTGGTGGGCGAAGGTTCGCTGGGCGCCGTAACCGATCAGCAGAAGAAGATGATTTCATTGGCCACCGACAGTGCGCAGCGCTTGGAACATCTGACTGACAAGCTCGTGGATATATCGGGCGTCCCGATGGCGCTTGTTCCCGATTCCAGGATCCTCGGAGATATGTATGACAGGTAGCGGGCGGAGTCGGCCTGGCGGCGAAGAGAAATTGGACGAGGGGGCAGCCCCTTCCGACGATGGGCGGTACGCTCGCCTGCTCAACAGCATCTACGACACGGTACTAATAGTAGACGCGAAGGGCCGCATCCTGGATGCCAATAAGCGCTCTGAAGATTGTCTACTGTTTGATCTACAGACTCTATGCAGTCTGAATGTCGCCGAAGTGATCCCCAAAGCCGGTACCGGTTGGTTCGAGATTGCCATGGTGCGTCTGCTTGACGGGAAGTATGTGGTTCTTGATGACGCGGAATGTGTGAGAATGGACGGGTCACGGTTCCGGGCCGATGTCACCGTTAGCGAGATTTCGAGGGAGCCCGAACGGGAGTTATGTTTCTTCCTGCACGATCTGACTGTTCGCAAACAGGCCGAAGAAGCTCTGAGAGGCGCGCTGCGTGGCCTGGAGAAGCATGATCGTGCACGATCGCTGTTTGTTTCGAACGTAACTCATGAACTTCGGACCCCGGTAGTATCGATCACCTACGGAATCAGCAACCTGCTTCGTTCTGAGGAGTCGTTCTCTCCGCACACCATTGACTCCCTTAAACGCCTGGATCGCGAAGGGAAGAGGCTCTTACATACCGTAAACGACATCCTGGACTTCGACCGGCTTGAAACCGGGAGTATGAACCTGACGAAGATACCGGTTCCGCTCTTGAGAATGGTGGCAGAATGCGTGGACTGCCTGTCGCTCGAAGCCGAACACAAAGGGGTGGAGTTGCGGGTAAAACCGGGACTGTTTCCCGGGTTCGTCTATTGTGATCGAAAGAAGATGGAAAGAGCATTTCTGAACATAATCGGGAATGGCGTGAAGTATACCCCCAGCGGCGGACGGGTTGGTGTCGTCGTAGGTCCGTGTGAATCGGATAGCAACGCTTATGTGGTCAAGGTCGATGATACCGGGGTTGGCATACCGGAACATGCTCTGGGAAAGGTGATGGACAGGTACTACAGGGTTGGGGAGCATGCCGACGGAGCGGGGCTCGGATTGTCGATTGCAGGAGAGATGATCGAACTGCACCGGGGTACAGTTCAAATTCAGAGCCCACCAGAGGGAAGAGACAAGGGGACATGTGTCTCGGTTACGCTGCCGGCGACGAGGGCACCCAGCGTGCTTATCGTGGATGACGATCCGGAAGTGAGGTCCATTCTGGAAAAGGTGGTATCTTCATGGGGCTATCAGGTCAGTGTGGCGGAGGACGGGGAGACCGCGTGGCTGCAGATGCGTGATGTCGCCCGGACCTGGCAATAATCGATGTGATGTTGCCGGGAATCGACGGTATTGAATTGATCGTCAAGACTCTCGGCGATACGTCGCTGCGTGGGATGGCAACTGTTGCCATTACCGGCGGGTCAATAGAAGGAGGACGACGTGAAGTGCTGAGCAGCTTCTCAATACAGCTGATATCGAAACCTGTAACCGAGGACTCATTGCTTGGTGCGATGGAAGCGGCACTTCTGGGGACAACGGCTCTTGTAAACCAGGAGAAGGAATCGTATGATGCGCAAACGTCAGAATCATGAAAGGCGACCATGACTTCGCAATCCGGGAAGATGATATTCATAGTCGATGATGACAAAGACCTGCTTGCCACCATGACCGATTTCCTCGAGTTTGAAGGATTTACCGTCGAGAGTTCTGCCACCGCAGAGAAGGCGCTCAAGCGTCTGGACAGCCTGAAGCCGGATTTGATCATATTAGACATAAGCATGCCGGGAATGGGAGGAGTCGGGTTCCTGCGGGAAATGGCCGGGAATCAGGACATTGAGAAGATTCCGGTTCTGGTCTTCACCGCACGGGCTAACATGCAGGGGTTCTTTGAGAACCTGGAAGTGTCCGGTTTCCTGGCGAAGCCCTGTAGCCAGGCCGATATGCTGAAGTGCATAGAAGCGATCATTGGCAAAGAAGAGGTTATAGAAGAGACGGATGCAGGCACTACGCATCGCGCCGGTGGCCGACGGAGAATCCTTCTTGCCGAGGATGATGGAGGTGCGAGGCAACGCCTGGGTGAATGCCTTAAGGGCATTGGTTTTGACGTTATAGAGGTTATGAGCGGGCCTGAGATTGTTGAGAGGACAATAGTAGAACAGCCGGATGCATTGCTCCTGAAGCTGGTGCTGGCGAACATGAACGGAGATGCGGCCGTTCGACTTTTGAGCGAACTTCCTGCGACCAGGGGAATACCGGTTGTGCTGTACGACGATACAGGTTCGAACCCCAGGAATTGGGACAGCCTTGGCGGCGCGAGACGGAAATTCGTGCGGGCAAGTGAACCTGATGTCCTCCTTGAGGCCGTTAATGCGGTTATCGGCGCGGGAAGATAGGCAGGCCCCCAAGCTATTCATCGGAAAGGCGCGACAGCAGATCGGGGTATAGAGCAGCAGGTTCGAGCTGAAACGTTTCGGTTGCACGCAGTCAGGAGGTCGTATGCAGTGCCCCAAGTGTGCCCACAAGGATGACAGGGTACTTGACAGTCGTTCGGCGAGGATGGGAGAAGCAATTCGTCGCCGGCGGGCGTGCCTGAAATGCGGCCACAGATTCACCACCTACGAAGAAGTCATTCGCGCTGAATTGCGGGTTGTGAAGAGGGACGGGCGTCATGAAGAACTTGACCGAAAGAAGCTCCAGGGTGGTATTGCGAGGGCTTGTGAGAAACGGCCGATCAGCTTCGAGCAAATCGAATGCCTAGTATCCGAGATAATCGTTGAGATCGAGAATGAATACGAGCGTGAAGTTCCAAGCCAGATCCTGGGCCGGAAGGTCATGGAGCGACTCGAGAAGCTTGACGAGGTGGCATTCGTAAGGTTTGCTTCGGTCTATCGGCGTTTCAGGGACGTGACGGAATTTGTCAGCGCTGTTGACGAGTTGATGGGTAAGGGACAAGGATGATTCTAGCCCGGCAATACGATGTGGGTCTCGAGGGGACAGCGGCCGAATCCCGCATCGTCTCGCATGTCTCTGCGGCATGCCGGGACTCGGGGTTTGATGCTGAGGATTGTTGTGTCTCGGAAATAGCCAAGGGCGTTGTCGCCTCGCTCGTCTGCCTGCAGTCACCGTTTTCGGTTGAGGACGGCCAGTTGAGCGTGATGGCTTCGAGGGCATTGCGCGGCCTCGGAAGGCATGACCTGGCATGGCGCGTACTTCTATTCGGAAACGGGGTGGCAAGAAAGTCCGAGTCGCTGTTTGCAGGAGGAGGCAGGATGTGGGTTTTGGATATGAAGAAGCTGCGGTTTCCCAAGACAGGCGGGCTTGAGATGGCCCTGTTTGTCTGCGTGTCTTCGGTGCTGAACTGTCTCGCAGACGCATGGGATGTGTCGGGCGGATCCGGCGCGTTGGGATTGAAGCATGTGGAAGAGTCTGAAGCTCTTGCGTTGGGTTCCAGAGTGAAGCGACGCGAGACGCAGCGTCTTGCAAGAGAAGTAGTGGCTTTCTGCTCACGGAAGCTCGAATTGCTCCAGGTTGTTCGCAACTGGACTTCCGTGCCGTCACTGATGATACTCGGGCGCGGCGCGACGATGTGATTTGATCAACTGAAATGGGAAAGGGCGAGCGATGGTATCGGACAAGCAGCTGACAGAGAAATTGCAGGACGTGTTGGAACAGATCGATCTGAAGGGGCTCGGCGAGGCGATCCGTGGCAAGGTGCGTGACAGCTACCTGTGTGACGGCAAGAGAATCATGATCACCAGCGACCGCCTGTCGGCGTTCGACTGCATCATTGGCACGATTCCGCTGAAGGGCCAGGTGTTGACGCAGATAGCGGCATTCTGGTTCGAGAAGACGGCGGATATTGTGCCAAGTCATCTAATCGAAGTTCCTGATCCCAACGTGATGGTTGTCGCGGAATGTGAGCAATTGAAACTGGAGTTCGTGGTGAGGGGATACATCACCGGTGTTACGAAGACTTCGGCGTGGTACAACTACGAGAAGGGAATAAGGAACTTCTGCGGGAACGCTCTTCCGGAAGGATTGCGGAAGAACCAGAAGCTTGAGAGTCCAATTCTTACGCCAACGACCAAGCTGGAGAAGCATGATAGGCCGGTCTCTCGCGAAGAAGCCATATCGGAGGGGCTGATAGACGCGGAGACTTTTGATAAGGCTGCTGGGATTTGTTTTAGCCTGTTCCAGAGGGGTCAAGAGCATGCGGCAAGCCGCGGGATGATTCTGGTCGATACCAAGTACGAGCTCGGGATTAGGGATGGGGAGCTTGTGGTATCAGATGAAATACATACACCGGATTCATCGAGATACTGGTATGCGGACACTTATGACGACCTGTTTCGATCCGGGAAGGAACAACGGCAACTGGACAAGGAGTACGTGAGACAGTGGCTGTCGGATCAGGGCTTTACGGGCGAAGGGAACCCCCCGGCACTGACCGAGGAGGTCCGGAAAGAGGCTGCGCGCCGCTACATCGCAGCGTATGAAGTGATTACCGGTCGCGATCTGGAAATCACATCTGAGCCGATCGGACAGCGAATAGAATCAGCGCTCAGGTCCCGCGGGTACATAGCCTGAATCGATCCGGGCCAGCAGCGGCACGCTACTGCTATTCGGGCATCACTTCGTCCAGGTCGGCGTTGTGATCAGTATTGATCTGTTTCACTCGCTCCTGGGCTCTGCGTCCTGTTCGAAGCGTATCGTACTGAACCATGGTCTCAACGGTGCCACGTATAGAATCTCCGCCCGATCCCTTGCTCGCCTCTTCTGAACCACTTTTGCCGCAGGCTGGACAGATTGCGACCAACATAGCCATTACTAGAATCCGAAGTGTCATGTGCTCATACTCCTCTCTCTTTGTCGAGACCGCCAACACTACTTCTGTGTGCCGCAAGGCGTTCAATTGCCCGCCTGACAGCAGCTAACAGCAGATCATGCTCAACGGGTTTCTGCAGAAAGCTCCACCCTCCTTTGCCCAGATAAGCTCTGACATAGTCCCTCGAGAAGCCGGAGGTAACGATGACTCCGCTTTCGGATTTCCTCTCCGCAATCGTGGCCACGACTTCTTTGCCGTCAACGTCCGGCATAATAAGGTCGACGATGGTAAGAGAGATGCTAGTTGCATGTTGGTCATGGAGAACAAGACCATCGCGTCCGCTGGTGGCGGCATGAACTTTGTATCCTGCGTCCTCAAGTGTTTCGGTCATAGCCGCCAGGTCCTCGGAACAATCGTCTATCAACAGGATTGTGTGTCCGGTCAGTTCAGGGCTTCTGCGTTCAATGACCGGGGTTGAGGCGAGGGGTATGTAGACGTTGAAAGTGGTTCCAATGTCCAATTTGCTTCTTACTGATATCCAGCCGCCCCAGGCATTGACGGTGTTGTGAGCTATAGCGAGACCGAGTCCCTTTGCTCCAACGGAGTCTTTTGTGGAGAAGAAAGGATCGAACACCTGCTCAATCGTTTCCGGGGCCATTCCACAGCCGGTATCTTTGACGCGGACGATGCCATATTGTCCACCTTTTGCGGCTGGATTCATTTTAAGATTCGGTTTCTGAATCGCAGCGATCCGCGTGTCGACTGTCATGGTTCCGCCATTCGGCATAGCGTCCGCAGCGTTCATGAAGAGAATCATAAGAGTCTCAAGCAATTCACTGCCGTTTGCCAGGACCACCGGGGTATTGCCGGCATCCTGCATCTGAAGCTCGATATTGTGATCGGATAACATTCCCCGAACCAGTTCCGACGTGTCCTTCAGAACTGGGCCGAGTGCAACAGGCTCAGCCTCCCGGGTCTCTTGCGGGCTGCTGGCTCGCGCGACTGTCAGGAGGCGATTCGTGAGTTCGTGTGCATGAGTCGCTGCTTCGAGGATTCTCACGGCGTCCTGGTGTGAACGGCTTTTGGCAATGAGCGTATCAGCGAGGGAAGATGCATATCCTGTTATGAGCGTGGCGATGTTTCCGAATTCATGTGCAATGCCGCGTGCAAGCTTTCCAACCGCCTCGATCTTCTGCCTCGACAAGAGGCGTTGGCCGACGCGCTGGCGATCAGTAACATCCCGGAAGGCAATGACCAGGCCGATCTTGTTTCCGTCGGAGTCGCGTATGGCAGCGGCGGTTTCATCCACGAACGTCTCTCGCCTGTCCTTGCCGATGAGGACTACGTTGCTTCTGAGTCCGAAAGGGTCCGCCTTAGGGACCGTCAGGTCCTTGAGAGAGGGGAGTGTGATTGTTGGACCACCTTCGCCGGCAAGAAGAGTGATGACCGTGGAGAGTTTCTTGCCGTTGGCCTCTTCGAGCGTCCAGCCGGTCATCTGCTCTGCCAACGGATTGATGAAGGTAATGATGTGTTTTGTGTCAGTCACGATGACAGCACTTCCGATACACGTGAGAATTGAACGATACCAGCCTTCCCTCCTGCGGATTTCGAGTTCAAGCGCATGGCGATGAAGAGATATTTCGATACAGCTGTGCAGTTCACGATCTTCGAAGGGTTTTACGAGGTATCCGAACGGGTCAGTCTTCTTTGTGCGGTTTATGGTGTCGCTGTCTGCGTGAGCAGTGAGGAACACAACCGGTATTGCGTGAGTCCGGGCTATGTCTGCAGCGGCCTGGATGCCGTCATCGCCATCGCGCAGTCTGATATCCATCAGGACAAGGTCCGGAGCCCAGTCGGCTGCGCGTGCCAACGCCGCGTTTGCGCTGGACACGGTGATTGCTGAGTAACCAAGACGCCCCAGTCTCATCTTGATGTCTACTGCGACGACGGATTCGTCCTCTACGATAAGGATTTTGCGTTTCATAAGGTCGATGTGTTGCGTGTCGGGCAGACTTCACGCTTGCACGCGAATAGTGTAGGCCGCTGTCATTCGCAAAGTCAAGGTGAGAGCGGGACGGCTGTTGTGGCAAATGGCCGCAGAGGTTCCGGGAAATGAAGGACAGCAGGACCGGGGCGGTCTAATACTCGCGTTTTTCGAGGCTTCGTCGAGCAAGCGCAAGAGGAACGCCGGCGGTCAGTAAGGTCAATAGCGTGAGCCAGACGTAAGAGGCTGTCAGGCCTCGGGCGAAGTATTGAGGGGCCAGCCTGCCGGTGGATGTGAGGTGGAAAAGCGCGGCGAATGGTACTACCGTCAAGAGCATGAATGCCAGGCTGAGCACGAGATTCAACGTACCACCGAACCCGGACACAATTGCTGCAGGATTTCGCTCGCTCAGGTCAAGAAATACCGCGCCAAGTCCCGTGGACATTCCGGCAACGGCCAGAGAAATGGCCACGGCGAGGGCGAGTGCGACGGACTGAATTGCCGGATCCATACGCAGCATGCGCGTTGAAAGGGTCATGAGTGTAAGGCTTATGATCAATAGTCCACCGACGGCCATACCGAACTTCGTGCGAAGAATGCGTGCGGGTGTTGTCGGGGCCAGTCCGAGAATCCAGAAGCTGTGTCCTTCCAGGCTCAATTGGGGATAGATGAAACGGGATGCGAGGGAACACATGACGGTAGACACACTGAAGATATTCAAAAAGGAGATAACAATGCGCCACATATTGTCGAGTGAATCATATCGGAATGTGCGAAGACTCGCGAAATAGAGGCCAAGGAGTCCGAAGAAGATCAGGAACTGAGACCATTGCATTGCGTCACGGAGGAATGTGCGAATATCCTTCATCACCATTCCTCGCGTGTCATCGCGCAGAAAGAACAGGAGTCCATCCAGCCAGGCGAGCAGTGGTTTTCGTTCAGTAGCCCTGCCCATTGCACCGGTGGTGCGCTGCCAGCCTTCAAAGAATATCCGTTTCCCTGTTTCCTCGACGATCAGACAGAAGAACAGGGCGTTTGTAACGAGCATGCCGAACATCGAAGCGCCACGCAACCATCGACCGCGGCCGAGAGCAGTGATACCTTCCGATATCCACCAGCTGGGAAGCAATGGCGAGGATGCTGCCCTCAGTCCGGGAACGAGAGTAGTGAGGACCATTGCTGTAGGATGCGGCGCGGCCCGGGTTGCCTGCATGGCGTACCAGATGCCGAGAACGGGAACGAGCAGCGCACCAAGTATCAGGAATGTGAGAATTCGGCCGCGCGGTATCCAGCGCACCAGGACCAGCGTCACAAGTGTGCCCACTGCGCAGCACAGGACAAGGAATGGAATTGAGAAGAGAAGAGTCCACACAGCAAATAGGGGAGTCAGCTTTTCATGAAAAGCGTAGGCGCCTATGAAAGGCACAATGATGAAGAAGAAGGCCCATGAACTGAGGAACGCTGATTCCAGAAACTTGAACACGGTAATCTGAGATATTGTATACGGTCGCACCAGCAGAAATGGGAGCTCGGAGGAACGATACATTGTCGAGTAGGATGTAATGATGCCGGACGTAACCATCATCAGACCAAGCCCGAGAAAGAACAAAGAAAACAGGTGGTCGAGTATTACCGGTCCGGCGCCGCTCAGTCGATCGATAAAGTGAAGACCGTCAAGGAAAAGAACGAACAGTCCGAATTCAAAGAGCGTCACAAAGATCAGCACAAATACGGACTTAAAACGAGACGCCATTGCCGAACGCAGAGACGCTCGGAACATTGAGTAGAACGTCTTTCTAACCAATGAGGTTACCGCGGGCATCAGGCAGTTCCGTCCTTTTCGGTCAGTGCAAGAAACGCTTCCTCGAGGCCGCCGTTGACCCCGGTCTTTGTTATCAACTCCTGAGCCGTTCCGATTATTATGAGCTCCCCGTGTGAGATGATCCCGATGCGATCGGCGATGTCCTCGGCAAGCGCGAGAATATGCGTTGTCAGGAAGATGGTCATACCTTCGCGTGCCTTCTGTTGGAGCAGATCCTTGATCATACGTATGCTCTGGGGATCAAGGCCGATAAGCGGTTCATCGATGAAGAACACGGAGGGATCGTGGAGCAGGGAAGCGCAATAGATGAGACGTTGCCGCATGCCATGTGAGAAATCGCGAATCAGCACATTGCGGGATTCGTAGATTCGGAACAGTTGAAAGGATGCCGGGAGTTCGGAATCAACCCGGGACTTGGCCACCCCATACAGATCGCCGGTAAAGCGAAAGAACTCTTCGGCCGTCAGGTGTTCATATAGGTATGGGGTATCGGGTATATATGCGATCAGCTTCTTTGCACTGACAGCATCGTGAGCCATGGGCAACCCGGCGAGGTGAATTGATCCTTCCGATGGCCTCAACAGGCCGACCATCATCTTTATGGTTGTTGTCTTTCCGGCTCCGTTTGGTCCGAGGAACGCAAAGATCTGGCCTCGAGGAATCTTTATCGAGATGTCCTTCACTGCGCAAAACGAGCCGAATCGCTTCGTCAGATGCTCGATTTCTATCATTGTGTCTGCGTTCATTGCTTCCCCCCGTCTTGTTGAAAATGCCAGATGGGTCTCCTGTAACACTGTGCACAGTGGCGCTCCACATCCGTGGTTTGCCATTGTGAGGTTGCGAGTCGTTCCACGTTCTATTCCTCGTCAAGTATTTCGACGTTGAGGCTGCCAATCATCTGAAGGAGCCCGAGCTGATCTGCGAACTCGCCTTCGAACAGGGCAATATGCGCGGCATCGACGCCGGGTTCCCCGAAAGTTGGATCCATTTCAATCCATTGTCCAACGAAGACTGCGGGCCACGCGTGGTAATAGAACGCTCCGCGGGAATACGTGATGCCGACCTTTACCTTGGCCGGGAGTCGCGCCGCGCGTGCCAGGGCCACGAACAGATACGTATGCTCGTTGCAGTCTCCTTCGCGCGTCTTGAGTACCTGCAATGCCGATGGAATGCCGGGCGCCGGGCGTTTGGCTATCTTCTGGTTCACCCACTCATAGATTGCCTGCGCGGCCTCGAGACTGTCGTCATTTCCGGACACGATGGAAGCTGCAGTGCGGCGGATGTCGGGGTGGTCGGCCTGTATGAACGCCGAAGATTTCAAGTATTCCTCCAGTCCGTCAGTACCAGAGCCGATGGCCATTCCACGTTCAGGGAACAGTTGCGGGGACAACGTGAGTTCGATGTAGTCATCGCCACGATCCTCGATCTTCTGCCGGTTGCTTTCAACTTGAACGTTGTCGAAAGGAGCGCCCGAAAGCCTCACGTTGAGTCGCTTGAGCGTCTTGGGGTCGCTGATCTGGCGGCTGGACTTTGCAGCAAGGGATTTGAGAATATCGTCGGTAATGCCGGATGCGTGTCCCGCCTCCATTGCTTCGCGGGCATCGCAGGCCTCAGCGATCATCCCCATGGGCGTTTCGTACCGCAAGATGTCGCCGTCCGTGCTCATCCATGAGCGGGTGGTTTTGCCGAGGAACTCTACCGTGAAGGCTCTTGCTTGCACGTTGGTTCCGCGCAACTCGATTGTTTCGGGACCGATGGCGCGAAAGGTAACGGGGGTTGCGCGCATTGACAGGGGATCCAGTGTCTTGAAAGAGAGCTGCTCGCCGGGCTTGAGCCGGGCGACCGCAAGATCGGTCACGGGAGAGTAGAGTATTGTATCGTCGGGGATTGTGACATGCTGTCGGGTGGTGCCACCGCCGCTTCTAATGGTGATTCTGAAGACGTCACCGCGAAGGCGCCTTCCTGCTACGTGCGTGTCGCTGTTTCGTGCTGAAACATTCATTTCGAAATTGTTCAGGCGATACATGACATCAAGGGAAGCATCTGCGGTCATTGTTATTCGTTCTTCCACGCCCATCAGTACCAGGTTGAGCACGGTGCGATTCTGGGTTCTATATCGCTCAGAGACCATGAACTCGTCTATGTCAACCTGGGTGTGGCTGTACCCGACTGGTTTGCCATTGAAAAGGAGTCGCACCCACGTGTCCCTGATGAGCACGCCTTCTGAGAAGAGGTCTTTGTAGCCCCGCTGGCATTGGGTGAAGAATCCCGGGAAGGCCTCGTAGCGCGCGAACCAGATCGTCATGGCAAGCCAGGACAGGAGGATAGAGGCCTTCAGGATTCTCGTATTCACAGGGACTGTATCTCTTGGCGCACCTGAAGCAGTTCATCCTGCAGTCGCTTGACTGTGGGATCGTTTGCCGCGTTCGACGGGTGACTGCGATCCCATGCATTCTTCTTTGCCTTGAGATCGGCGAGTTGTGCCTCCTGGCGGCTGACGTCACCCTTCATCTTGCGGAGTTCGTCCATGGCGTTCATTCGCGCCTGACCGGTCGACTCGTTCATCTGTTTCTGGAGTTGCTGTCCCTTTGCCTGGGTTGCCTTGTATCGGTCCACGGCGGCGTTATATCCGTCTTCGTGTGGATTGGCCGGAGTACTGGCGCTCTTCCTGGCCTCGATGGAGTCTAGAAGCATTTGCTCGCGTGCTTTCAGTTCAGAGAGGCGACGATCTCGGTCGACGCGGAGCGGAACAGGATCGGAATCGGTGACCTCAGGTTCGGAGGGCACCGGTTCGGGTGTTTCACCCAGAATCGGGGTCGGGCTTCTTCTGCGAGTTGTGCGCCATCTGTTGTCGGTTAGATTGGCCAGAATGGCGCGGGCCTCAGTATTCTCCGGATCCTTCATAAGGACTGATTTCGCAAATGATTCGAGCTTGGCGAGAGCGTTGTCTCCTTCGGCGGTCAGCTCGTTGAAGATGACGCTGTACCCGGACGTACGGTGCCAGACATATTTCTTTCCACGGGACACCTCGGACATCTTGTTCAGGAGGCAGTCAGGTGCGGTGCGCAGGAAAGGCATGAAGCCGCAGAAGCTCACCGTTGGTGAAGGTACGCTGCCGTCGATAGAATAGTCCATGATCCAATCTGCCTGTTGTTCGGCGGCCGCGAAATCACCACATCTAAAATGAGCTCGCACTATCTCGCAAGAAGCCGCTTCGGCGACGGAGGGATACCTCAAGGCAAGCTTCTGAATAGATGCCAGGCGGTTGAGCGCCGCGGAGGGCTGGTTGGCGTTGAAGTGGTCTGCCGACCTGGAAATCCCGCGCTGAACGATGAACAGCTTGAGCGTTGCAACTACGGAGGCAATTGCTATGCACCCCCCGATAGCGACAAAGAACGCGGACAGAATAGATTTGAAGATGCGATCCGGTTTCAGACTTTTAGGATATTCTTGCATGGATTAGCGCCGTTTATGAAGCTCCGTAGGGATAGCCGATTCACTCCTCTGTCTGGATCAGGAACATGCTCACAATGGAGAGTAATAGCACGATGCCACCGAAAACGAAATACACCACGACATAAGACTGGTACTGGTCACTTTTGGTCATGAGGTCTGAATTCACGACGTACTATCCTCCGTCTGTTGGTTGCGACCTTTCGATTCCGTCTGCACAGGCTGGGCCATGGATGCGGCGGACCGGAATCATCAGGATTGCGAAACATAATTATATCGAAGGGCACTGTGCCTGTCACCCCTATTCATCGGGCTACTTCGCGGGTGCTGCGCGGCGACGAAGTGACGGAATGCCGTAGGCGGTTGATAGCCGCCTGTTGGCTTCTTCAAGCTCTGCCTTGTCCAGGACGATATCAAGATGTACTGACTTGAGTCGCACACGTGAAATTCCACCGTCCCGGTCAGCGATTCTAAATGCATCAGAGATGCCGGTGACGGGTTCGCGGTTAAGGTGCGTCACGATCTCATCCCTGAAGTGCTGGTAGCCAACGTTAATCGGATCGGGCAGCACCTGGGAGAGAATGAGCACGTGAGAGTTCGTTCCTTCCTGGTAAGCCGATTGGGAAAGATAGAAGTCCAGCAGGCGCGTATTGGCTTCGGAACGCCATCTGCTCCCGTAAGCGCGCAGATAATCGCCCGCAAGTTCTCTCATGACGAATCCCCCTTCAACCAGGAAGTCAACGGGATTACGCTCGATGTTCTCGGGGACAAGGGAGAAGTGATCGTTCTGTGTCGATAGCTTCAGCGAGACATTAGTCACGACGCCATTTCGCACAACATCAACGGGCACCGTATCTCCCGGCGAATGATTCTTCCGGACGAGATGCGGAAACATGAGCCGGCCGAAGTCCGGATCATCGTAGTATCCCATGTCGTCAATCGCTTTGCCGTCGAGTGCAAGTATGACATCCTCGGGCAACAGGACGGCGTCGGCCCCGGTGCCGGGTATTGTCGAAAGAACCAGGATTCCTCGATTGGGCGCCGAAACACTCAGGAACGCGCGTGTGGCTGGATTCACAAGAGGTTTCCATTTGAAGCCGGCAACGGGCACTCCCTTGTATGGTGGATTGCACGCATCGTCAAGAAACTGGGCCAGGATGGGATAGGGCAACAATTCGCCCACCCGCGTGTTTTGGTCGTATGACATTATCAGGCCAACGAGCTTC
>SPBP01000314.1 GCA_004525935.1 Lentisphaerales bacterium
GGCGCACCGCTGCGTTAAGGCGTCTACCCTGGGTACTGAACACGGAATCTGGCCAGATCCCTTCGCTGGCATCCGACGATACCGGCTTCACAAGGTAAGGGCCGCGAAACGGCAGACGAGCCCCCGTCTTCTCGCTTGGCGACACCAGCACCGCCCTCGGCACACCAATTCCCGCTGCTGCAAGCACCGACTTCGCCTGCCATTTGTCCGTGGTCAGAAGCAGACACGGCGTATCGCAACCCGTGACTTCCTTGCGAAGACTGCGGCACAGTGCCGGAACATAAACCGTGTCGGCCGGGCCCTCCGGGAATTCTTCCACCAGGTTGAAGACAACTGGTTCCGGGCTGGCTGCAAGAAGATCGGCTGCTTCTGATATGGATCGCGCCGATACCGTGCGATGCGCTGCTCCCAGTCTCTTCAGCGAGTCCTCAACAGCCTTGACCTCCACCAGTATCCCCGCCTCGCTCTCCGTTCCACGGGTGTCACTTGCCTGCCGTGCCGGCGTATTGTAGAGTATGAGTATGTCGGGCAATGCTTTCACATTCAGCCTCCGGAACCACTTTGTGGGCTATGCCGTGTCCTGCATCCTGCCGGACAGGTCTGCATATCGCGATACTGCGCAGTCAATAATCGCACGAATCAGCGCTTCGTAGGACATTCCTTCCTGTGTCGCGATCATTGGCAGGTCCGAATGCGTTGGATGCAGGCCCGGCAGTGGGTTTAGCTCCATGAATGCAGGCCTGCCCTCGGAATCAAGCTTGATATCAATTCTGCCCGCATCGCGACATTGAAGGGCGCCATATGCCTTCAGCGCCAGTTCTTCAACTGCCATTTGCAGGCCATGATCGCGCAGCGGGGAGTAGCGCACCAGCTCCTCGCATCTTTCTTTCGCAGCGTAGGAATAGACAGAGTTGCCGGCGGCAGGCAGAATGCTCACTTCTATTGTACCGATCGGCCGTGCACCTGACCCGTACCCCAGGACGCCAACGGTGAATTCCCGCCCCGGCAGAAACTCTTCGATGAGCACCGGTTGCCTGAACCGGTCCAGCAGGTCCGCGCATATCGCCTGCAGCTTCTGTGCAGAATCAACCCGGGACCTTCCATCGATTCCCTTTCCCGTCCCCTCGGCAATCGGCTTGGCAAACAGCGGGAAGTCCATGGCAATATCGTCCGCCTCCTCAATATGTTCCACCACCCGGTAGTCCGGGGTGCGCAGACCGGCGGCGCGTACCACCGTCTTTGCCATCGCCTTGTCGGTCGTTAACGCCATGACGAGCGGATCTGAGAAAGTGCAGGCCACATTAAACGCCTCAAGGATTGCAGGCACCTGTGCTTCCCGGGATCGCCCATGCAGTCCTTCCGCGATGTTGAAGACAATATCCCACCGTTGCCCTGCCACGAGCGCCGCGCAGAGCGCCTGCGCATTGCCAATCCGAACCGGTCGACATCCGGCAGACGTAATGGCTGCAGCAAGATGGTCAATGGTCTCCAGCGAATCGAATTCGGCCACCTGCTCTTCCGAAAAGCCGGCGGCAAGATAGTCGCTTCTCAGGTCGTACGTCAGTCCGATTGTCAGGCTCATGAAGGAACATCTCCGGCAGTCGGCCCGTTGGAGAATGCCATCAGGCGTTTCGGTCACGTGTTGATGTGATGTCACCAGTAATCATGCCGACCTGTCGGCCCCGTTCCGGCCGCGTGCGTTGCTGGGGGGCAGATAGTCGGCGCCGATTGTGACGCTCCGTACTGTGTGGCCGAATCACGGACGACTGACCGCTCAGGAGATCGCAGACTCTTGCCGGACCCGCAAAGGGACGCAATGGAGATGTGCCCATGTCTTCAGCATAGGGTTCAGGATAGCTTACCAGCATTCCCTCGAAATTGCGGAGCACCGTATGCGTCGGGCTGGCCGAAACAACATATTGCGGCAGCAGCGGCACCTTCCCGCCACCGTGCGGCACGTCCAGCACGAAGTCCGGTATGCCGAGGCCGCTCATCCGCCCCCGCAGTGCTTCCATGATTTCGATCCCCTTCGACAGCGGTGTCCGGAAATGCTCGACACCAGGCACCAGGTCGCACTGGAACAGGTAATAGGGACGAACCCGTATTCGAATCAACCCGCGCAGAAGCCGCTCCATCACCTCGATGTCGTCGTTCACTCCCTTCAACAGGACTGCCTGGTTGCCCGTCGGAATCCCTGCGTCGACCAGCCTGCCACATGCACGTGCCGCGTCTGCGGTGAGTTCCACGGGATGATTGAAATGCGTATTGACCCAGAGCGGGTGATACTTCTGCAACATCGCCACCAGCTCGTCCGTTATTCGCATTGGCAGTGTGACCGGCGTTCTTGTGCCGATCCTGATAATTTCAACACTCGGTACTGATCGGATCGCCTTTACAATCTCCTCGAGCGCATCGGTCGGAAGGGTTAATGGATCGCCTCCTGATATTATCACATCCTTGATCCCGGGGTTACTGCGCAGGTAGGCAACGCTTCTCCTGAGACGTGTTTCGGAAATTCGCGATTCCCTGCTGCTGGTCACCCTCTTGCGCGTGCAGTGTCTGCAGTACATCGCGCATGCCGTCGTGGCTATTACCAGGGCACGGTCCGGGTAGCGGTGGATAAGACCGGGCACCGGCATATCCCGATCTTCTTCCAGCGGGTCGTCTCGCAGGAACGGGGGGTTCCATATCTCCCGGCCGTTTGGAACCGACATGGAGAAAACAGGATCCATCGTAGAGCATTGGTCTATAAGTGACGCGTAGTAGGGGGTAATAGCCAGCGGGAACCTGGCGGCTGCAGCTCTCAGACCTTCCGAAATGCCAAGTTCGGGGAACATCTCCGCAAGCCTGTCAACACTCCGTATTCGATGTCGCATCTGCCAGCGCCAATCGTTCCAGTCGGTAGCCTTCACAAGCGCGCTGCCTTTGGGAAACCACGATTGTCCCGCCGCGGGGGCAGGGGCGCCGTTGCATGGGGATAGCGACGGAGGCTCGTCGACGCTCGTTGGATCAGCCGTACTCCGGGACGCGACTGCGTCGTTGGACATTCTCTTACTACTCCTTCCTGTTTGTGATAGTTCTTGTCATGTAGCCACAACAAGCGCTCATTGCAGTGTTGGAAATGCGAGTGAAAGGTGTGGAGCCGGGACGAAAGAAAACGCTGCCGAGGCAGCGGCGCCGCTGATTACTGCAGATGTCGATCTTACACTTCAAAAGGCCGCTCACGGCCCACTGCGAGAGACTGCTCATCGTGTCAGGCAATAATGCCCGCGAAGTGCCGGTTACAGAACATCTCGTGCCGGCAACGCGCTCCCCTGGTGTTACTCATGAACAATCTATTCATGCCTGCCTGGTTCCATGAGTTCGCGGCACTTTGCTACGCTCATGCGGTGTCGTCAACTGAAA
>SPBP01000267.1 GCA_004525935.1 Lentisphaerales bacterium
AGATGACTCCATTCCCCGGTCAGTAAGGTGGCCTCGATCTTCGTGGGCAGCATCTTGCGCATGTTTTCGATCTCTGTTTGGGAAAGAAGAGGTCCGGTTTCTGGGATGTCGGCGAGTTGTGTGTCGGGCTGGCTCAGATCGTCATTAAGCGTCCGCGCGATGAGCGCTTCCATTTCAGCATCGGGCAAAACTTCTTTGTCGACGGGCAGCGAGTTGTCTGTGTGTCCACCGGACCGACGGAATGGTGACCACACGAGGATGACGACCATTGCCGCAAGGGCAATGGCAACTGCGAGTGCTGTGAGGAGTTTCGTCCTCCCTTGTGATCGTGGATATTCCGGCCCGGAGATGGCACTGCGTGGCTCGATGGCCGGCTGGGGTTCTGCATCGGGAGTGCTGCCGACAGATGGGGTGACACACTCCAGATCGCTGGTCGGTAGAGGTTGGTCTGAATCAAAACGTCGCGGTTCATCGGTATCTGGGAGTTGGACGGCAGGTGGTTCATCGGTATGCGCTTCGTCAGGCGTAAGATCCTCATCCGACGATGACGCCGCTGCACCTTCCCGTTCTGCAGTGTCTGCTTCAGGAGGTGTCGCTGATACAGGAAGGGCACCGACTCGGATCAGAACAACGGATATGTTGTCGGGGCCGCCGGCCTCATTTGCTGCGTCGATAAGGATCTGGGCCAGTGACTCGATCGCGCTCTCCCTGTTCTGCGCGAGTATTTCCTGAAGGGCGGTACTGTCGATGACCGATGTGAGACCGTCGGAACAGAGCATGAACAGGTCGCCTTGTTCCACGTCCACGGTGCTTGTTTCAAGGGAAATATCTTTGTTGATACCTACAGCGCGAGTAATCATGGCGCTGAACATCCTGTTGAGTTGTCGTGTGTCTTCAACGCCTGCGGCAGCAGCGAGGGAATGATCCTTTGTGAGGCGGTCAAGGGCGAGGCCCCTCAGCCTGTAGGCGCGGCTGTCGCCGGCGTGGAGAACCTTGGCGCGTCGCGGATTGTTGGGGTCAAAGGCGAGAACGACAATCGTGGAGCCGGAGCCGGAAATGTTCTGCTGGTCGCAGTACTCGCGTATAAGGTGGTTGGCATTCAGCGCGGCTTCGTTTATGAGATGAACTGTCTGATCGAGCCCCGGTGCGGCGGCGTTACCCGGGATGTGACGACCGGACAGGGCCTCTTCAAGGGCGTCGATGATCGCTCCGCTGGCCATCTCGCCGTGCTCAAATCCACCCATTCCATCGGCTACGCAAAACACGCCGCTGCCGGGCAGACGCAAGACGGCGTCCTCGTTGTTTCGGCGCTTCTTGCCGACGTCTGTGGCCTCGGCTGAGTGAAGGTGGGCAAAAGACATACCTGTGTCCTATATAACCGGCGTTTCCAACATTCCACTGCGGTTGGGTTTGCTGGATATAGAAGCTATGCCGTGCACGGCTGCAAATCAAGCTGAAATGACCCGCAGCCTACCCGATGTCATATGCGGGACGACAGCCGACGGACCTGTGTTCATGCCGAGCCCCAAAGGAATCACTTTATCTTCGCAAGAATCCGCTGGAGCGCGCCACGCGCCGCCGCAAGTTTCTCGAGTACATTCTTGCTCCAGACTCCCCTGAGCTCTATGCAGTCGATAGCGTGCGCCTTGAGGAAGGAAATCTGTTCGCCGAGATCGTCTGACATCTCATCGGCAAATGCGCTGATCTTCATGTCCGAACTCTTCCTCTTTTCCCGCGACGCTTCTTCCTTGTCTCTTCCTTGATTCTCTGTATGTGTCCGCGACCCAGCCCCTTGACTTCGCAGCCAAGTTCGAAATAGCGGCGAATCTTCTTGTCGGGAAGGATTCCGAAACAATCAACAACCGCAATGGGGCCGTCGGCCCATTTGACAATTTTGTTCGGATCAAGACCCAGGTATTGCTTGTGCGGCACGGCGAGAATTACGGCTTTGACCCCGCGAAGGGACTCCCGGAGATCCTTGCAGACCCGCATGTTTGTGAGCCCTTCCTGGTTTCTGAAGAAGCGTTTCCAGGAATGGCCGGGCGCGGGATATGTGTCCTGCTTCTCCATCTCGTGCCAGTGATCAACGTATGGATCATGTACTCGCATGTCAGCTCCCATCTCTGTGAGCTTCCTGACAACCATCTCGCTGCCGCTATAGCGAGTATCGCCGACATCCTGCCGATAACTTGCTCCGCATATCAGAACCGTCGCACCCGCGACGTGGCTGCCCATGTTGCGTAACGAGTCCCGCGTCAGTTCCGCGACATGGAGCGCCCGAGTGTCGTTGATGTCAATGGCAGATGTGGTGATCTTGAAGATGTCATCTCCGTCTTCAAACCCAAG
This sequence comes from Lentisphaerales bacterium, assembly GCA_004525935.1. Taxonomy (GTDB): domain Bacteria; phylum Verrucomicrobiota; class Kiritimatiellia; order SPBP01; family SPBP01; genus SPBP01. The sequence goes on from SPBP01000267.1 coordinate 2,347, forward strand.
TATGTGACGGTAGGCCCAGTAGCCGAGGCCACCGTCTTTGGGAAGGCAATACCCGCCGATACCCGGGCCCGGAAAGATGATATTGCTGTGAGTAGGTCGCATACGGATGGCCTCAATGACCTTAATCAGGTCGACACCGTTTCGTTCGGCGAACACACTCCACTCATTCAGGAAGGCCAGGGTCGATGCGCGATATGAGTTCTCAATAATTTTGGTGGTTTCCGATTCAATCGGTCGGTCCATGACCGTCAGGGGGTATTCGCTTGTATTCAGTACTTCGTGTAGGAACTTTTCGACTCTCCGACGTGCTTTCTCGTTGCAGCCCGCACATACCCGCCAGAAATCGCGAATGCTGGCAACGTACTCCTTGCCCGGCATGACGCGCTCAAAGCTGTGAGCCAGCAACGGCTCGGACTTGATTCCCCGTTCGGCGAATGACTTCTTCAGAATCGGCCAAGCGACAAATTCCGTCGTGCCCGGCGCCACGGTTGTCTCGATGAGGACAAGGCACTTTGCCGGAATCCGCCGACCTATCGTCTCCACAGTGGCCTCAAGGGCGGACATCTCGGCCTCACCCGTCCGCATGTTGCCCAGATCATGCTTCGTATAATCGCACTGGACATCCACTATCACGCAATCAGCCAACTTCAGGCATTCGCTGTTGTACGTTGCAACAAGAGATTTCTGTTTCCTGACGCATCGTGCAATCATCCTGTCGACTTCCGGGTCTTCGGCTTTGACAGGGGACAGGCCCTTGTTGAGCAATGGTATCTTCCAATAACTGCGCGCACTCGGTCTCTGGCAGCCTATTACGAACTTGGTGCAGCGGCCCTTTGAGTCCTTGGTGTCGGCGACTATCGCTGCCATGACGGCGCCGACAAAACCGACTCCCATAACTACGACGATCTCCTTGCCCTCTTTGCGAGCAGCGGCAGCGAGTTTCTTGATGCGGTGAAATTCGTCAGAATATTGCTCCGGCAACGGAATACTGAATATGTCGCCATTGGGACTCACAGAATGCTGCGCAAATGTATCGACGGCATCTTTCTTCTTTCCGCGGAGCATGACTGAGATCCTTTCTGCGTTTCAGCCGCAATGCGGCAGCTAGTTGCCAGCGAGACGAGTTTTACTTCCGCAAGGACTATCTACTGTTGTCCGTATAGTCCTACCCGACGGATTCCAACAGGCGCGCATGACCGTACCACATAAGTGTGGCGGGCAACAAGTCGGCTTTTTCTTGATTCTGCAGTTCAGACACTGTGGAGGGAGCAGCGGGCCGTTGTGGGCGATGTCGCGTGCCGAGGCGAGTTCTTCGAGTAGTCGTTTCTTGGTCGCCTTGTTCAGCGCCTTGCGCGCTTGCCTGAGGATCTGCTGCTGAAGGAGCGAGTAGGTCAAAGCCGTGAAGATGATCTGGTTGGCCACCAGCGCAAAGCTCGGCGAAGTGAACTCGGCCAGATCCCAGGCTACATAGAGCTTGTTTATGGTAGAAAGTAGTTCCGGATCTTGATTGCGAGATTTGGACGAGTGCCTCCAAGCCCATGAGAACCGTGTTTGCGCCGCACCGGACACATGATCCGGTCTATGCTTGCGGAACTGATTTCCAGTATCTTTCCCCGCGTTTCTGCATCAACTGGATGGTCCTGTTCAAGGTATTCCACCTTCGATTGTCGCGTCATATTCGATGCCTCCTCTCGGTAACATCGAATATGAGTCAACAACCCCTACAG
>SPBP01000194.1 GCA_004525935.1 Lentisphaerales bacterium
GATATAGTCTCGCGCATGATACTCGGCCTCTCCTATCTTGAGAAATACAACATCTACAAGAACAAGCTGGATAAGGAGCAGGCCTCGATGTACCTGAAAGTCCTCGCCGTAGACGTCACGATCGATGATGCTCCCACGATCGCACAGTTCCTCGAAATCAAGGGGAACCCGAACGGCAACAAGGAAGCCACTAAGCTCTTGAAGAAGTCGTTCGAAAACGCGAAGACCACACCCGAACACGTCCTTCTGATGGCCACCTTCCTCGACCTGGACAAAGGCATCGACACCTGCAAGGAGGCCCTTTCCGCTATCAGCAAGCGCCTCAAACCCGTGCGAGACTATGTCCTCAAGGGCGGCAACATGCCCAAGGAAATGCAGAACGACTTGTTCACGAATCCCGAACTCATCGAGCCGCTGATCGCATTGCTTGCCGAGAAGAAGACTGCGTCATACGCCAGGAAATGCCTCGTCTACATCGAAGAACCCACTCTTCAGTATCTCGAAGAACTCGAAATGACCAAGCCCATTTCCGATGCGATTGTCGCAGTCAAGATAGCAATGACGTCCAGGCTCAAGAAGTATCCGGACAGCACATGGTCCAGCGCTGCGGGCGACTGATCCACAGGTCCGCCAGGCAGACAATTGAAGAATACTCTCTCCGGATTATCCGGCGTTTCACCATGAAGGACATCAAGAATATATTTGGCAAAACGGGCACGACTCATGACCGACAAGAAACACGATCCGCCTGATCACAGCGAAGACTTCCAGAAACGTCTGAGCGAAATGTTGAGCAACGCCAACTTCACGTTCATGGCCGGCCCTCAGCCGCAACGTCCCCAGGAAGAACCGGAAACCCCCGAGGCCCCGGAATCCCCGGAACGCTCCGAGGAAACGTTGCGGCGCATCCGCGAATTCAATCTCAAGCCGCACGGCATCAAGGAATACCTCGACCGTTTCGTGATAAGACAGGACGAAGCCAAGAAAGTGCTCTCGGTTGCCATCTGCGACCACTATAACCATGTGCGCCGATGCATGGAGAGCCCCGCACTTGCAGACAAGGAGTATTCCAAGCACAACGTAATCCTTGTCGGCCCCTCCGGCGTTGGAAAGACCTACCTGCTGCGTTGTATCGCCCGCCTGATAGGGGTCCCCTTTGTAAAGGCCGACGCGACGAAGTTTTCAGAGACCGGCTATGTCGGCCATGACGTTGAGGATCTCGCCCGTGATCTTGTGCGGATGGCAGACGGCAACACCGAGTTGGCCCAGTACGGAATGATTTACCTTGATGAAATCGACAAGATCGCAAGTTCCCCTATGTCCTCCGGCAGGGACGTTTCCGGGCGCGGCGTCCAGGTGAACCTGCTGAAGCTGATGGAAGAGACCGATGTCAGCCTGCACAGTCAGACCGACCTTGTAGGGCAGATCCAGGCGATCATGAGCAACCAGAAAGGCAAGAAACAAGAGCGAACCATCAACACCCGCCACATGTTATTCATCGCCAGCGGTGCATTCGACAATCTTCCCGAGCTGGTTAAACGACGAGTCGACAGTTCGAGCATCGGTTTCATGTCCGACGGCCGATCTCAACGCACAGACTCGGACTACATGAAGCTGGCCGGCACCGGCGACTTCATCCGCTACGGGTTTGAGCCGGAGTTTATAGGACGTCTGCCGGTCAGGGTTGTCTGTGAGCCGCTGACCGCCGAGGACCTGGAAACGATCCTGTTGAAAGCTGAGGACAGCGTCCTCAGGCAGTACGAGGATGACTTCGCCGGCTACGGCATAGACTTGACGGTCAGGCAGGACGCCACGAGGGAGATCGCGCAGCAGGCCGAGAAAGAGAAGACCGGCGCGCGCGGCCTGATGACCGTACTCGAGCGCACGTTGCGCCACTGCAAGTTTGAGCTGCCGTCAACCCTGGTGACATCATTTGAAGCCACAAGAGAGACGGTGCTCGATCCTGTGACATCTCTCCAGACACTCCTTGAGAAAGAACAGCCCGAGGAACTCGAGCTTGCTGTGCTTGAAATCGCGCAGTTCGCGGAACAGTTCCAGACCGAACACGGGTTCAAGCTCACATTCCTGCAGGGCGCCGTCAGTGAACTTGCACGGGAGGCAGCCGCCTCGGGGCGATCCGTAACGGACGTGTGCGAGGAGAAGCTGCACGATTTTCAGCATGGGCTCAGGCTCATAGCGCAGAACACCGGAAACGGTCCGTTCAAGATCACAAAACGGGTAATACAGAATCCTGGGCGCGAGTTGTCCCGGATGATTGCGGAGAGTTTCAGGAGAAAGGAAAGCGAAGAGTCAAAATGAGTCCCGGCGCCCAGGCTACATTTCTGATCTTCTTGTCCATCGTCGTCGCCGGCGCAAATATGGCCATCTGGATTCTATTCAGCCGCCGCCTTCGCAAGATCACTGACAAGCTGAAATAGCCGCGGAGAAATGCAACTGCCATCCAGTAGAGTACACACACGAATTAACACGAATGAATGCAGAACCACGGACCCGCCTGCATCGCTACCCGGCCCGCCAGTCGCTACGTGACAGCGTTGCGGGCAGGTGAACACTTTTCCAGTCGCGGCCAATGACTGCCATGGCAACCCCGAATGATCGGGGTGCGGCTCACTGTCCACTCCCGTTCGTGACAATTCCTGGAGATTCGTGGATAAAGGCAGTTCTTTGCGTTTTTCGCGTCCTTCGCGTCCTTGAGCCCGCCACCGCGGGTGTAAGAATTCGCAGTTTCTATCCTCTATCATCTGTCAGTTCAGCAGTTACCCCCACACAGGCAGTTCCTCATCGGCGAGACCTACGGGAAGCAGCACAATCGTACAGCACCGTCCTCAACAAGAACATAGTGAGTGGGCACTTCTGTCCATGTTCCGGCATTCAGATATCTTACCCCATGCAGGCAGATGTCCTTCGCAACGTGCACGTGACCACATACTATTGCCGCATATCCGTGCTCACTCGCGAAGCGCGCAGCATTCGACATGAATCTTCTGTGTAACGGATTGAAGAACGGCTTGATCTTCTTGATCGTACGAATCGACAGCAGGTATTCCCCGCGCACTTTCATCCGACACGGCAAGAACGTTCGCAACACGAGCCGACCGAGCCCGGGCATCGGAACGAACTCGGGACCATGCGTGATGTGGAGCCGTTGACCCATGTCGTATGTCTGAACGCATTCGATCTGAGCAGTGTTCTCGATGCTGATACCTTCATCGTGGTTGCCGCGCACCCATACAACCTGCCTTTGATGCGATTCGGACCTGAGTCGATCCAGCACACCGACGTCATCCGATCCCAGCCTGTCCGGCAGCGAGTCGAGTATGTCACCGTCAAGTATCAGTGCGACGCCATCCTGCAGGCTGTCCAGGAACTTCATAAAGCGGATCCGCTCGAAGTGACGGGATCCAATGTGCAGATCGCTGACTATTACGGCTCTCATGATGACCGGACTTGGCCGGCTATTGAGATTGCGAGGATTGCCACGAACATCCACACTGTCGCCGGTATTTGCATATTGAAATCGCCGAGTGAATGGAACGCGATAGCAACGGCCGCAAGCGCAGCCCCGACAGCTGCATAGTGAAAGCGGGATTTCACAACGGCAACCAACAGAACAGTGAACACAGTCACCGACATCAGCAGGAACAACAGCAGCCCGACAACCCCGTATTCCTCGAGCAACTGCAGCCAGTCACTGTGCACTTCGTAAGAGCGCCGACTGGCATTTGGCCGACTCGGCCACTGGCCTGTTTCTCGGTCGCCGTCTGGACTCGCTGCAAGATGATACCATAGATGCTGGTGCATCCCGGGCCCCACCCCATACCAAGGCTCGGTTTCCCAGGCCCGGTACGCCGCGGAATACATGTTGTATCGCGCCGTAGTCTTCAAGCGGTCGCCAATCACCTGCGCCGCTTCCTCGCGCGGGCGCTCCTGAATCTCCTCCCAGGCAAAGTATGTTCTGAACCGTTTCGCGTAAGAGTTGTCCGACTGCCAGAACACAGAGATGGCCCCGACCAACGCGAGAATCGCCCCGATTCTGAGAGTCCATCTCAGCCAGGCCGGCAAATGCCCGATCGCCAGAACAAGCGCCGCTAGCACGCAGACAACAATCGTGATTCCGCCACCTCGCGACTGGCTGATCGCGACACCTGCAACTGCCACCATCAGAAGTGGCGCCGCCAGCAGCCTGCTTGCAAGATCGGTAAGAAGATTCTGTCCCGCCGTACTCCTGTTCCTGCCTTTCAGTACAAGGCCAAGCCCCAGGCAGAACAGCAGTTCCATGATCCCCGAGAAATGATCCGGACAGAAGTACGATCCAGTTGCCCTGCCCGCATATTGCACAAAGTCGGAAGTTACCCACATCACCTTCGCACTACCTGTCAGGTGATGGTTCAGGAGCCCGTAGCAGCCCAGCAGGAACAGGTCCGCTATGACCAGGCCATAAAGTAACTCGTTCTGCGATCGTGTGAATCCGATTATGATCATCCCCGCCAGCATCATAGGCGTCAGGAATAGCAGGAAACTGCGTTCGGCATCCATGAAGACCTCGGCCTGCAGGAATCGAACTGACGCATAGATGATAAACGGCAGGCAAACGGCGCCGAGCAAGAAGACAATCCTCGTTCGTGTCGGGCCTGCGACACTACGCATGTGGCCACCCGTGACAAGGCGAAGTGCCGACAGGAACGCCGCTGCGAAAATGCAGACAACAAAGGGCCAGAACCACCAGGCTTCCCATGCACCAAACAGCCACGGGGCAATCAAAACAACCACACTGATTAACAAGAACGAAAACCAGCCAAGAATTGGATCAAGAGTTGCCATGCGTTTCCGAAGCACACCGATTCCATGCCATACACCCGGTTTCCCGGGACACTCCGTCCGATGCGGCCCTACTTCTTCATGCCGGCCTTGCGGACCTGTTCCTCAACCCAGGGATATGTCAGCGCTACGCCGTCCCTGAGCGGAAACCGGGACTGCCATCCGATCGAGTAGATTCTCTCGTTGCTGAAGTTCCGCGACTGCACGCCGACCGGCCCTTTAACATGCTTGATCCGGACCTTCTTGCCTGCAACATCCGCAATGACCCGGGCAAGTTCGTCTACACCCACATACTCAGGGCACCCGATATTGACCGCCCCCTCGAGCTCCGACTGTGTCAGCCTGTAGA
>SPBP01000018.1 GCA_004525935.1 Lentisphaerales bacterium
CACACGATACGCCTGGAGCCGGGACAGTCCGTCACGACCGATGCCGTCTGGGGTGTTGCGCCGGATCGGACCACGGCGTTGTCACTGCTGGACCGCTATTACGATCCGCATCTGGCCGCTCGCGTGTTCGAACTGGCGCGGATGCACAGTCAGATCCTGCTTCACGAATTGCAGGCGACGGAGACCAATGCCCAGCTATTCGGGCGAATGGCCTGTTCCCTTGCCTATGCCAATCCGCGGTTGCGTGCCCGTTCCAGCATCATAGCCCGCAACAGGAAGGGGCAATCCGCGCTCTGGGCGTACGGGATCTCCGGCGACCTGCCCATTGTTCTGTTGCGGGTTACGGATCCGGCGCATTTGGACCTGGTGCGCCAGATGATCCAGGCGCATGCATACTGGCGGCACAAAGGCCTTTCAGTCGACCTTGTCATTCTGTCGGAGGCCTATGCCGGCTATCGCCATAGCCTCCTGGATGCCGTGATTGGCCTGATCAATGTGGGACCGGAGGCCAAGGCCCTTGATCAGCCTGCCGGTATCTTTGTGAGGAATGTCGCCCAGGTTCCGGAAGAGGATTCGATTCTGCTCCAGGCCGTCAGCCGCATCGTACTGAGCGATCGAGCAGGTACACTGGCCGATCAGTTGGATCGCAAGGCGCTCCCTGAGTTGGAAGCGCCTTCATTCAAGCCGACACGAAAACCCGAGCGATCATCGAGCGAGACCGGCAAACTGGCGCGGCGCGACATGAAGTTCTTCAACGGCTGGGGCGGATTTACCACTGACGGCCGCGAGTACGTCGTCGTCCTGGAACCGGGCAAGGTAACGCCGGCACCGTGGGTCAATGTGCTGGCCAATCCCCGCTTCGGTTCGGTTATCAGTGAATCGGGGTCGGCCTACACGTGGTACCAGAATGCGCACGAGTTTCGGTTGACGCCCTGGTACAACGACGCGGTCAGCGACGTCAGAGGTGAATGCTTCTATCTCCGCGACGAGGAGAGCGGTGTCTTCTGGTCGCCGATGCCCGGCCCGGCCCGGGGCCGTACCGCATATGTTTCACGACATGGACTGGGTTACACGGCCTTTGAGCACCGCGAAGAAGGAATCTACACGGAGAGTTTCGTATACGTGGCACCGGAGGCCCCCCTGAAGTTCATTGCAGTGAACATTCAGAACATGAGCGACCGCCCTCGTCGGCTGAGTCTGACCGGCTATGTTGAGTGGGTTCTGGGTGAAAGCCGTCAGCGCAATGCCATGCATATCGCAACCCGGCTCGATCCACAGACCGGGGCCATTCTTGCGTCGAACCCCTACAGCCAGGACTTCAGCGGCACCGTCGCCTTTCTGCATTGCAGTCATCCACGGCGGACAATTACCAGCCGTCGTGCCGAGTTCCTGGGTCGCAACGGCTCACCCGCCGCACCAGCCGCCATGTCCCGCAGGGAACTTTCCAACAGGGTCGGCGGTGGTGACCCCTGCGCGGCGATTCAGGCCGCAATTGACATTCCGCCCGGAGAACAGGCACAGGTTGTCTTTGTTCTCGGGGCGGCCGACAACGAGCATCAGGCTCGATCCATGCTGACGCAGCATGGCGGAGTTGACGGAGCCCGCCAGGTGCTGGAAGAGGTCTGGGAATCCTGGAAACGTAATCTTGGCGGAGTCTATGTTGAGACGCCGGATGAATCTGTGAATCTGCTGGTCAATCACTGGCTGCTGTATCAGACCCTGGCCTGTCGTCTCTGGGGGCGAACCGGGTTCTATCAATCGGGCGGCGCTTACGGTTTTCGGGACCAGTTACAGGACTCCCTCTCGCTCCTCTACGAGTGTCCATGGCTCGCACGAGAGCACCTGCTTCTGGCCGCCAGCCGCCAGTTCGAGAATGGCGATGTCCAGCACTGGTGGCATCCGCCGACGGGCCGGGGTGTTCGCACGCATATATCGGACGATTACCTGTGGTTGCCCTACGCTGTCTGCCGGTACGTCGAGGTAACGGGCGACACCGGCATCCTGGACGAACCGATCTCGTTCCTCGAGTCGCCACCGCTTGAGCCGGGTGAGGAAAGTCACTATGGGCTGCCGCGTGTCTCCGACCGCCACGCCGCCCTGTGGGATCATTGTGTTCGAGCACTGGATTATGGCTTGCAGTTCGGAACGCACGGGCTCCCGCTGATGGGAAGCGGAGACTGGAACGACGGGATGAACCGTGTTGGCCGCGGTGGAAAGGGTGAAAGCGTCTGGCTTGCGTTCTTCCTCTGTGACGTGCTGGAGTCCTTCGCGAAACTGGCCCAATCACGGGGCGACCATGCCTGTGCCGAGAAATGTCGGTCCGAAGCTCGCCGCTTGAGCGAGAGAATCGATGCCGTCGCCTGGGATGGCAGCTGGTATCTACGAGCGTTCTTCGATGATGGCCGGCCCCTGGGTTCCGCGCAGAACAGCCAGTGCCAGATCGACCTGCTGCCGCAGTCCTGGGCAGTCATCAGCGGGGCGACCGATCCCCATCGCGCACGGCAGGCACTGGAGGCTGCGATGGCGCGGCTCGTTGATCCGGATGCCGCAATGATCCGCTTGTTTGATCCGCCGTTCAACGGCACGGAGTTGGACCCCGGCTACATCCGGGGCTATATCCCAGGCGTCCGAGAGAACGGCGGGCAGTACACTCATGCCGCAATCTGGGCCGTCATGGCCGTCGCCCGGCTTGGCGATGCCCAGGAGGCGTGGCGACTATTCTCGTTGCTCAATCCCATTCGTCACGCCGACTCGCCCGAACGGGCATCCAGGTACAGGGTAGAACCCTACGTCGTGGCGGCAGACGTCTATAGTGCAAAGGGACATGAGGGCCGGGGAGGCTGGACCTGGTACACGGGATCTGCCGGCTGGATGTATCGGCTACTCGTCGAAGATTTGCTGGGGCTTCGGCTTAAGGTCGATACATTGACATTCATGCCGCTCTTTCCCGCGGAATGGAACGAGTACGCCGTGCATTACCGCTACCGTAATACGCTTTACCACATCCGCGTAGTCAAGATCGGCAAAACATCGACGCGTGTCAATCGCGTGGTTCTCGACGGCGTCGACCAACCCGACAAAAGCATTCACCTTATCGATGACGGCAAGGAGCACCCGGCCGTCGTGGAGATCGGGGATCCCTCGACTTGAGTCGAAGGGAAGGATCGCGAGGGCCCTCAGGGACAGACACCTTATTATCCCGGACACGTCTCTGGACTTCGCTCATGACTGTGGGTACATCACGGATGCTGAACATGAGGAAATGACTGCTGAGTGCGCGGAAATCGGTCGGATGTTAGGGGCCCTGATCAAGTCGCCGGATAAGTTCCTGACCTCTGACCTCTGACTTCTGACCTCTTGGGTTGCGGGCGTAGCCCGCGTTAGAGTTTCTCGTGCGGCGTCTTCGGCGAAAGCTTCGTTCGAACCGACGGAATGCGTCCAGCACCGTGTTGACGCCCGGCCCGAGATAGGACTCGACCCACATCCGACGCCAGTGCGCCTTGCAGTTGCAGTGGCTTCTTGCCTCGGCAATGAGTTTGCGAGCACGTACTCCGTCACCGGCCATAATTCGGAGCCTGGCCAGGAACAGGAGATGTTGACTGAACAACGATGCCACGGATGCGCGCGGGGCCGGTCCAATAGCGCCGTCGGCCAATGCGCGGCGCAATGTACGGGCCATGGCGGTGTCCTCGCCCGAATGCCGGCGCCGGTTCATGGCGCGATCGGACGAGTCCTGATGATAGCGAACTTGAACACCCGGTGAGAATGCTATTGGATATTTCAGGGCTATTCTGATCCAGGTATCCCAGTCTTCACCCAGCTCAACCTTGTCGGGGAAGCCGCCGGTTTCCCGAAACACCCCTCTGGAGCCCAGGATGTTACTGGAACAGACGGGACAATCCTTCTCCATGCTGACGAAGAAATCATCGATCAATCCGCCTTCAGGCGATTGCGGGACACGGATGAGCGCCGGCAACTCGGCGCGGAGTCCATGATCGAAAACTCTTTCATAACCGGTTGCCCATAACCCGGCTTCGGGATGACGGGTCCGAAGGGCCAGAACGGTTGTCAGGAAATCAGGACGCCATTCGTCATCCGCATCAAGAAAGGCGACGAGTTCCGTCCTTGCCTCGTCGAGCCCCCGGTTTCTTGCCGCACTTGCGCCCAGATTCGTCTGACCTACAGTGCGGATTCTGGGGTCGTCGATGCGGGCAACAACATCGGCGCTGCCGTCGGTCGATCCATCGTCAATGACAACCAAGGAGAAGTTCGGCTCGGATTGAGCCAGAACACCGCGGACAGCTCGTTCCACTTCACCGGCTTTGTTATAGAGCGGAATAAGAACGGTGACCTGCGCACTGTTCATCACTGCACCGGAGGTCTCATGGTTGCAGTCGTCACGCCCTCAGCCAGTACGACCGGCGGATCAGATCGAGTTACGGCCAGCGCAATGGGAACGAGCCAGATCAGCATCATGTGGATCTGCATCGATGGCCAGTCGGCGAGGCTGTATATGGAGATGAAGGTAATCATGAGAAACACCGTTGCCGGCAGAAGCTTCTGATCAAATGTCCGCATGCGCACCAGGATATGACGAAGCAGGCGCAGTAACAGCAGACCCCACGCGACAGCGTGCAGAAGCACGCCCACAATGCCTTGAGCAAAGAGGATGTAGAGCCAGTACTGGTGAGGGTGCCAGAAATAGTAGGGGGATTCCGGCGGATTGGAATTGTGATAGACGTCCATGAATGTTCGCACCCCGTAGCCGTGGCCGAGCAGTGGACGTTCCTTCGCGAGTTTCCATGTATGTTCCCAGACCACGTTGCGTCCTGCTAATCCGCGCATGGTCAGCTTGTCCTTGAACCTCGGATTGATCCATTCCGGCTTTGCCAGTACGACAACCGATGCCGCCACCAGGAGCCCGAGCCATACGACCCTGTACTTCCACTTTCGCAGGAACATGAAACCCGACAGTGACACTGCGCCGGCCATAGCGATTTGCGGACCGCGCGAGGCGAGCACGAAGAGATAGATCAGGTTTGCCGCGGCACCGAGCGCCGAGAGCATGAGCAGCTTCGGCTGCTTTCGCCATTTTACAGTGAAGAAGCAGAACACCAGGAATGCTGCACCTGCCACCATGCTTTCGACGTTGCAGTGGACCATCATAAACGGTTCGTAGCAATGAGCATCCTGCAGCAGTCTGCCCTTCAAGTCGATTGCCATACGGACAAGGTGACTGCTCAGAAGAATGGTCACAGCCGATGCCGAATAGAGCAGAGCGGATTCCAGTTTCTTGCGGGTGTTGAACAGAGATGGCATGGCAAACGCGACAAGGAACAGGTCAAGCACCTTGACAGCATCACGTGCGGACAATTCCGCGTGCGTACTGAGTGGGAGAGTGAGCAGCGAATAAACAAACAGACCAAGAAACGCGATGCCGGTAGCATTGCGCCAGGCCGGCCAGCCTCGTCTCAGGTTCGGTAATGCGTAGAGAAAGGCAGCAATCAGGATCCCGTCCTGCACGCCCTTCTTCGGGTACAGCCAGACCAGGGCCACGATTACGGTGAAGAACAGCACGCGCAATGGTCCGGCATATGGGAAGGTGCGCCACCACTGACGGATGCGAGCTACATCGTTCATGGGCGGATGCTATATGAACCAGGCCATGCAGGCAAGGCGCAAGAAGGTGAGGGGTCGCGGGCTGTGGGCGGATACTCCGCATTCAGGCCGTACTTCCGTGCCCATCTATAATGACGATGTGATTACGTCATCCAACGGGGGATCCTGCAACGGATAGCGGTTAATCTGCGCGGAATCGTTCCACTTCCTGAATCACGGAGTTGACGATTTCCGATTCGGGCACGGTCCGTATGTTCTTGCCGCGCACGTACAGTGCGGCAGCCTTCTTTCCCCCAGCGACGGTGATATCCGCATGCTGCGCTTCGCCCGGTCCATTCACGACGCAACCCATGACGGCAACAAGCGGGCGTGGTGCCTTCGGGTTGGCACGGAAATATCGTTCCAGCTCGCTTTCGATGTTCTGGGCAATTCCGACAACATCTATCTGCGTTCGACCGCAAGTCGGACACGATATAACTGACGCCCCCGCTTCGCGCAGGCCGAGTGATCGCAGAAGCGCCATGCCGACGCGAGTTTCCTGCTGCGGTGTATCCGTCAGCGACACACGGATCGTATCGCCTATGCCTTCCGCAAGGAGGATACCCAGCGCGGCGCTGGATCTGACGGTGCCCGAAAGAAACGTACCGGCCTCGGTCACGCCCAGATGAAGCGGGTAGTCGACCATCCCGGCAAGCATGCGATAGGCCGCAACCGTTCTTTCAACGTCCGAGGCTTTGACTGATAGTTTTATTTCGCGATGCCCGATATCTTCAAGAATGCGGACGTGCCTGATCGCGCTTTCTACGAGAGCTTCGGCGGTTGCCCCACCGTATTTTTCGACGAGATCCTTTTCAAGGGAGCCACTGTTCACCCCGATTCGGATTGGAACCCGTCTGCCTGCGGCGGCATGCACAATTTCGGTCACCTTGTGCACGTCTCCGATGTTGCCGGGGTTGATCCGGAGCCCATCGACACCTGCGTCGAGCGCCATCAGTGCCAGCTTATGGTCAAAATGTACGTCCGCCACAATCGGAATGTGGACCTGATCCCGAATGCCGGGCAGAAGGCGGGCGGCTGCTTCGTCCGGGATAGCGATTCGGACAATGTCGCAACCGAGCTGTTCAACATCCAGGATCTGGTTAACGGTTTCCGTGATGTCATGCGTGTCGGTTTTCGTCATTGTCTGGACGCTGATCGGCGCATCACCACCAACGACCAGGGATCCGAGCTTGATCTGCCGGGTTACCCTTCGTTTCTTGAGAATCTGGTTGTGCATCCAGAAGACCTTTCATCAAGTGGTCCGTCAGGGAACGATCTCGTTCGTCGTGGTGTTCGCCGGCGCCGGCTCTGCCGAATCAGCATCCACCTGCTCGACGGAATCTCTTCCGAACAATCGGCCCACGTACCGCTTAATGGGCGTGAATCTTACAACGTCGCGGTAGAGTAGCAGAAACAACAGCGAGATCAGGAGCACGGCAAAAACATTGACCAGGAAGTTCATGAATTTAGCGTTAACGGGGCGCTTGGTAATCCCCTCCCAGAGCGAGAACATAATGTGACCACCGTCCAGTACCGGTATGGGCAGCAGGTTCAATATTGCCAGGTTGATATTGAGCAGGCCCGTGAACCAGATTGCCAGCATGAGACTGTTAGGAATAACATACCAGTAGTAGGCTAATATCGCACCCGCCCCGCCAACCTGTTTTGCCACAGTCTTTGAGGTCTTCGGAGTCACCAGTGCCTTAAGCACGCGGAAGATGAGCGTTGAGTGACCCTTGATCTGCTCCATCGGCTTCGGATGGACTACGCTATCGAAATCGTACGCCAACTGGCCGAATTCGACTCCAATCAGGACAGTCTCCTGTTCCTCGCTGTACCTCGGCGTTACCTGCAGCACGACAAGCTCGTCTCTTCTTCTTACCTCCACATCGACGGTTTCGTCTCTGCATGAGGATACGAGATAGTTGAGGTGTCGAATGCTGAGAACCTCCACCCCGTCAAACCTCTCTATGATATCCCCTCGCATGATTCCCGCTTCCGCTGCGCTGAGTCCCTCCATTGCGGAATCGACCAGGCACAGGATTCTGCCGGACACCCCAGCAATCGACTGTTGACCCATTGCGCCTTCCGACACGGGTATGACCAATTCCTTTCGTCCCTCTGGAGAGTCGACTTCCAGAGAGACTTCTCCGCCGAGCATGCAGAGCGGCATGACGTCGGACCAGCTGTTCACCGCCTGTCCGTTGACCGACAGGACAGTATCTCCGGTGCGCAATCCTCGCTCGTAGGCGGGGCTTTCTTGGTCGACATAACCAACTGCCGCGCTGCGCTGATCCAGGGTAGCAGGGATGCCCTGCCAGTAGACCAGCCAGGCGATGGCGATGGCGAACACCACATTGCCGAGTGCGCCAGCGAAAGATACGATGATCTTCTTCCACGCGGAGATTGGGGGCAGCGGCTCCCGCTGCTCTCCCTCTTCGCTCTCTCCCTGAACCCTGGACATGGAAGCAGGATCGAGCTGAGGCAATGCCACGTAGCCGCCGAGCGGGATAGCGCCGATCTTGTAAGTTGTTTTGCCGCGCTTGGTCTTCCAGAGCGCCGGGCCGAAGCCGATTGAGAAGACATCAATGACCATTCCGCACAGGCGTGCCGCGACGAAGTGCCCGAGTTCGTGTGCCAGGATACTGAGGGCGATCAGGAAGATTCCCACAAGGATTACATAGATTCCAAGCATGGTACTGAGCATCAGTTTTCCCCCGCGATTTTGCGCGCTTCGGCGTCGGCATTGATAATTGAGTCGAGATCGGGATTCATCACTTTCCTATGCTGTTCCATTGTTCTTTCGACCGCTGCCCATATTCCCGAGAACGGTATCATGCCGGCCAGGAAACGATCAACAGCGACTTCATTTGCAGCGTTGAGGACAGCCGGCATTGTTCCGCCTTCATTTGCCGCACGACGCGCCAGCGCCAGGCACGGAAACCGGCTCATATCCGGCCGACTGAAGCGGAGCGCGCCTGTGTTTGCCAGGTCCAGCGGCGGCAAACTGCCGTCGAGCCGATCGGGGAACGTGAGTGCATACTGGATCGCGTAGCGCATGTCCGGCGGACACATCTGTGCAAGCATATTACCGTCCACGAATTCCACGATGGAATGTACAATGCTTTGGGGATGGATTACCACGTCAATCGAATCAAGCGGTATATCGAACAGCCAACACGCTTCCATCACCTCGAGCCCCTTGTTCATAAGGGTGGCTGAGTCGATAGTGACTTTCCTGCCCATGTTCCAGTTCGGATGACTCAATGCCTGTTCGACGGTCACCTCATCGAAGTTGATGTCCGCCCTGTCCCCGAACGGCCCGCCGGAGGCGGTGAGGACAATACGTCGAACTTCTTTTGGTCGCGTGCCAGGCGCCTGCTGCGAAGCTGCCAGGCACTGGAGCACGGCGCTGTGTTCGCTATCGATCGGCAGGATCCGCGCTTTGGCATGTCGGCATTCTGCCATGACGAGGTCGCCCGCTGCGACCAGGACCTCCTTGGTTGCCAGCGCGACATCAATGCCACGTCGCACGGCAGCAAGGACGGGCTGCAGACCTGCAATTCCTACCAGCGCGCATACGACCATGTCGGCTTCTTCGTGCGCCGCGAGTTCGCAGAGTCCGTCGGGTCCATGCAGGACTTCCGTTCCACCTGGCGCCCGGAGTGCGCACTGTTGGGCGGCGTCTGCATCGGCGACGGCGATCTTTCGGACCCCGAACCGGGCCGCCTGTTCGAGCAGACGATCCACGTTGCGACGGGCCGCCAGTCCTACGATTTCGAAAGATTCCGGCAACGCCTCAACCACCTTCAGGGCGTTTTCACCGATTGAGCCGGTACTGCCGAGGACCACGAGTTTCTTCACAGCAGGAGCCTCACGTATACGTAGGTAACCGGAAGTGCGAAAAGTATGCTGTCCATAATATCCAGTCCGCCGCCAAGTCCGGGAAAGAGCCGGGCCGAATCCTTTGCGGAACTTGCCCGCTTCATGAGTGACTCGGCAAGGTCCCCGAGTGTGGCGGAAACCGCGATTGCCAGGCCAAGGAGAATTGCATGAGGGATACCGACGTATATATTTCCGAGCCGCCATGCGCCGAGTCCCAGGAAGATGGAACTGGACAAAACTCCCAGGCCCAGGCCACCGGCCAATCCCTCCCACGTCTTGCCTGGGGATATCCTCGGGAAGAGCTTGTGTCGACCGAACATGCTTCCCGCAAACAAAGCGCCCGCATCGGTGAGCTTCGCGACCACGCAGACGTATAGAACCAGGCTGCCTCCGGTGTGACCTGCGAGCGGCACTCGCCAGCCAATTACGTCCCAGGTGAACGCCAGCCTGATGAAGAAGGAAAGCAGCAGCGGAATGTAACATATTCCCAGCAGTGTACAGGAGATTGTGCTCAACGGCTTCTTGTTCCGATTCTGGGGCATCTGTCGCACCAGCAGTGCGCAGACTGTCAGGGCCATGATGGCCAGGGTTGCCTCGGCGGCTCTTCCCGGGGTGCCGTTTTCACCGTAGAGACCGACATATGTGGCAAGGAGCACGAGAATGCCGGCGGTTGCGCCGACATAGCGAAACGATGGAATCTTTATCTTGGCGAGAAGGTCATAGAATTCCAGTGTGACGACAGTCGAGATCATGGCAAGGAGGACCAGCAGACCGGCCGACGGCAGGTATAGAATGGCGACGCAGACTATAGGAACCATTACCGCGGCAACCATCAGCCTTTTCTTAAGCGTCGATCCGGCCGCGACAGCTTTGCCGAAGTCCGGGTCGTCCTGCCATGTCTCGTAATATGCCACGATATACTTCCTCCGCTAGCCCGGGTTTCTCACAAACTCTCCGAGTTTGTGAGAAACCCGGGCTAAAGAGTTTTGCTTCGCAAAACTGATCTACTAGCAGCGTTGGGACTTTGCGTCGAACGCAAAGTCCTACGCGCTGCTAGCGGACGTCTCCAAATCGCCGTTCCCGCTCGGCATAGGCTTTCATAGCCTTCTGAAAATCGGCCTCCCTGAAATCCGGCCACAGGACATCCGTCACGTAGAACTCCGCATACGATAGCTGCCAGAGCAGAAAGTTACTGAGCCGGTATTCGCCGCTGGTCCGTATCATCAGGTCGGGATCCGGGATATCCGGTGCGTAGAGATGTTCGGCAAAGGCGCTCTCTGTTATGTCGCCGGGTTCAAGTTCACCCGCCTTGACGCGTGCCGCCATGCGCCTGGCGGCGTCCGTGATTTCCGCACGTCCTCCGTAGCTGAGAGCGAGTATCAACTGGCTATCGGAATAGTGGGCCGTTCTTTCCATTGCCCCGGCTAGATCCTGTTGCACGGCCTCCGGCAAATCCTCGGTCCGGCCAATGATTCGAAGACGAATCTGGTTCTTGTGCAGATCGTCCTCGTTCTTCTGAACAAAGCGCCGCAGCAGTCTCATCAATCCGTCTATCTCAGATTTCGGTCGGGACCAGTTTTCAACACTGAATGCGTAAAGCGTGAGATACTTGACCCCGGCTTCTTTTGCCGCACGAAGTACTGCCCGGACGGCCTTGGCCCCTTCCTCGTGCCCGCTGATCCGCGGGAGCCCGTGCTTTTCAGCCCATCGTCCGTTCCCGTCCATGATGATAGCGACATGGCGGGGCGTATTGCCGTGTTTTGCGCGCCCGTCATTTCTCTTCACTTCGGTGCTGACAGAACGTTTTGTCATTTGAGGACAAAGCCCGTGTTTTACGATGCCCCGAACCGCGTAGCGGCAAGCGAGCTACAATTTCAGCCTGAGAGTGTTTTCCCTGCCGGGCCCGACCGACAGGATGCCCAGGGGAACACCCGTGAGTTCGCACAGCCGGGCAACATACGCTTTCGCGTTTGGCGGCAGCTCGTCGAACTGCGTCACCGTCTTCGTTGAAGTGTCCCAGCCGGGCATTTCCTCGTAGACGGGCTCGCATTGCTGAAGCACACCGACATCCGCGGGAAACGCATCATACGTATGGCCGTTGTGTTTGTAGCCCACGCAGATCTTGAGCGTCTTGATTGCGTCCAGCACGTCGAGTTTCGTCATTGCCCAGAAATCCACGCCGTTTACCATGGCAGAATACTTGCCCACTACGGCATCAAACCATCCGCATCGTCTGGGCCTGCCCGTTGTCGCGCCGAATTCGCGGCCCTCCTTGCCGAGATGTGCGCCAATCTCATCTGTCAGCTCGGTAGGGAACGGTCCTTCGCCAACGCGCGTTGTGTATGCCTTGATGACACCTACAACTCGGCTGATTGCCTTCGGGGGGAGCCCGGTGCCGGTGCAGCCGCCGCCGGCCGACGCATTCGAGGAGGTAACAAACGGATAGGTCCCGAAGTCAATGTCGAGCATTGTGCCCTGCGCGCCTTCGAGCAGGAGCGATTTGCCGTCAGTCATAGCCTTGTTCAGTACTGGAATCGTATCGACAATGTACTCCTTCAATGATTTCGCGGAATCCAGGTACTGGGCGATGATGGAATCAACATCAAGTTGCTCTTCACCCAGTGTAGCGAGGATCTGGTTGTTCTCTTCCAAGCGGGCCAGGAGCCTGTCCCTGAAGTCGGGGTCGAGCAGGTCGCACATTCGAAGGCCGGTCCGTGCTATTTTGTCGCCGTAGGTGGGCCCTATTCCGCGCCTGGTCGTGCCGATCTTCGAACCTGCTTCGGCGTTCTTCTCGCGGCCTGCATCCAACGCACGGTGATATGGGAAGACCGCATGCGCACGGTCGCTCAGAAGGAGCCGACCTTTGACGTCGATTCCGCGTTCGGCAAGCCCATTGATTTCGGCCATGAGCGCTATCGGGTCGACCACAACACCGTTGCCGATTATGCACATCACGCCGGGCCTGAATACGCCGGAAGGCACCAGGTGAAGGACATAGCGTTCGTCAGCTATTTCGACAGTGTGCCCGGCATTATTGCCGCCCTGGTATCGAACGACCATGTCGACATTCTCGGTAAGGACGTCGATGATCTTTCCTTTACCTTCATCTCCCCATTGTGCTCCCAGGAGCAGAGTGCAGGGCATTGATATGTCTCCTTCTATCTGTTGTCTTGGCCGGTTACCGGATGATCTATACAAACGGAACAGGAGAATAGCAGCCGGATCCACATGACGCAAGAAGCTTACGAGTGCGGAACTCGGAGCGGGGAATGCGGAATGACGCCCGCTTTACGGAAGATCGCACTTGTCCGCCGCTGGAGGAAAGGACGCGAAGGGGTAGGGAATACCAGTGTGTGGGTATGTGGGTATGTGAGTGGCAAATGTGCGATCCAACATCCCTGACTGCCGAGAACCGGTCTTCGCCAATGGCTACGGCTTGGCATGCGAGGACCGTTCGCTCTGCTCACTGAGGACGAGGACGAGGACGATTCATACTCCCACACCCACATAGGGTCTCACATACTCCCAAACATGCAGTCCCCGCGTCTCTGCACCTCTGCGTCTCTGCGGGAGGATGTTATTCATTCCTGAAACCTCCCCGCACCCACACACATGCAGCTCCCTCAGGAGAGGGGATCGGGCGTGTCGTTTTCCCGGAAGGCCTTTGCTCGTTCGACACACGTCGGACAAGTGCCGCACGGTTTGTCCGCTCCACGGTAACATGACCAGGTGTGCGCATAGTCCACACCGAGATCGAAGCCGATCCCGAGCACCTTTGCCTTCGTCATGCTCGCAAAAGGCGCATGAATCAGTACCGGCTTCTTCCGGTTCAGCGCGAGCGCATTATTGAGCCTTTTGACGAACCGGTCTGAGCAGTCCCAGTATCCATATTCGTCCTGGGCCTGTGCCCCGTAGAACATGTCGGAAATGTCGAGTGTCTCGGAGAATGCCGCGGCAATGGAGAGCAGGATCATATTGCGGTTGGGTACGTAAGTGGGTGGCTGTGATCGGGCGTCGCGGTCAAGTTCGGACAGATCAGGAACGTCTACGTCGGGATCGAGCAATGCGCAGCCCGCGCCGGCAAGGAGTTCGCCGAGGAACGAGATGTCTACCACGCGATGATCTTTGACGCCGGCCTTTACCGCCTGCCACCGGGCTGCGTCCAGTTCCCTGGCGTGTTTCTGGCCGTAGAGAAACGACAGTGCATACACTGACGCGACATTGATTCGCTGTTTGACGTAGAACAGAAGCGTGGACGAATCAACTCCACCTGATAGTAATACCAGCGCCTTTTTCATTCTGAGTGCAGGTTAGCGTATGCGTTGCACAGCCGTCCATGCGAAACCGCTGTCTGCTTCGGGCGTTCACAGCAAATCACTTCACCCCCGAAGTGGTGAAGGGCGAAAGTGTTCTCTAATTACTCGCAAGCCAGAACGTAAAGATATCTGCACGGCGCCATGCCGAGCAGCCGGAGAATCTCCCACATGCCGGCATTCTTCGTCAAGCGCCATGGGGGCCGCAACCGAAGGGAAGGTATGTTTCGGTTTGTTCTTTAATCAATCCGGGAGGGTGGGGATTAAGCGATTCGCCATTAAGCACCCGCTCGTATTTTTCAAGGTAACGTTCGGCCATGATCCCGGCGTTGAATTGATCCCTTGCATATTCATGGCAGGTCTTTTTTGAAAATTGTCCGGCGGTTGCAAGTGCATCGGCCAGATCATCGGAAGACGTTGTGAGAAAGCCCACCTCGCTGTTCACCAGCTCGGGCAGTGAGCCATGGGGAGTGCCAAAGACCGGGCAGCCGAAATAGAGGCTTTCGGTGATCGCCAATCCAAACGGCTCATGCCAGCGTACCGGAAAGACCAGTCCCTTAGATTGGTTGAGGAAGAAGGCCTTTCGCTGGTCATCAACCATTCCTTCAAACGTAATCGAAGGGTAGGGGGTAAAGCGGAAGCCCATATTGAAGTTCAGGCGGGAGCCACCGAGAACCTTGAGCCTCTCGCCTGCCTGTCTGGCAACCTTGATTGCCCCTTTCACGTTTTTCTTGCGCCATGCGGCTTTTCCAAGGAAATGGAAGAAGTGTCTGGGCGAATCGAGCTCCGGGGCTGGATAGTTGCCCCAATCGAGACCGTTGTGCACAAAGGACTCAGAGCCGAACCGTTGTGCATGGTTGCGCGACACGAAAACCGTGTTCATGTCCATCACATGACCTGGATCGTTGCTGTTTCCATGGATGGTGATGAGGTAGGGTTTATCGATGGTTTCGTGGACTTCGGTGTTGAAATGGACCACATCGATGTCTTCCGGAAGCTGTTCATTGAACGTTTTGGTGCTATCCCATGGAAGAACCCGGGCAAAATCGCAGCGGGAGCCTTCACGGACGAGAAAGGTTATGTTGTGTCCGGACGTGGCCAGTTCCTTGCCCAGATCCCAGATGACGCGCTCCGTGCCTCCATAGTGAACTGCAGGAATAATGGAGTTGTTCGAAATGAGAATGTTCATGGTTCGGTATCCTTGAGGAAGGGGTTTCGTTTTGTCTCTCTTGGAAAAACAGGCTGTGGCTTTCTTCCATTCAGCCGATTCGATTCCTGCTATCTTCCTCGTTCAATTGCATGCCGTCCGCGTGGTGGCAATGTTCAGTCGGTACTCCGGGAAAGATATGAAAGAGATAATCAATCAGCGAGTCAGAAAGATCCTATATTATGCGCGGGGTTCTTCACAGCAGTTCCTTGTGCCGAACGCGTATTGCCGCAGCCAGCTTGAAAGGTTCAACTTGACCAACTGCCTCAATGGCGAAAATCATTAGAGCAGGCGCTTGTTTATCGTGCCCTTTTCGGTTCAGGGGAATGGGGCAAGATTGGGAACCTTGCCCAAAGCGCCCTTGCTCATCCCAACCAGACGGTTCGTGAACACGGCATGTTCCTGGTTGAAGCAATGGATGAACTGCCAATGGATCATGCGACTACTTCGGGTTTGATTTTTGCGTATGGGACTTTGTCGTCGGGGTCGAACATCCCGAGCTTAAAGCGTGCGGTGAGGAGGCGTTTGAGTGCGACATCGATTTCTTTCTCGGTGATGAGGCCCTGTTCAACTGCTGTGCCGAGGTGTTGGTAGGTGCATCCGCAATTGAGGTCGCATCCGTTCTTCACTGCGAGTGCGGCTGCGGCCGGGATGGAGTCGGTCAGTTTGTGACCGAAGTAGATACCGTGGTTGTTCTGTTTGACTGCCTGGTGGTACTTGGCGCGGGCCTCGTCGGAGATGGCGGTGGCGACGCGGAGCATGAGTTTATCGTTGAAGGATGCGGCCATGCCGATGGCCGAGGAAAGACGGTGGCGGAGCCGGCCCTGGCGACGTCGTGGAGGCATTCGTTTCACCAGTCGTATTTCGGGATGCCGAGGTGGTCGCTGGCGGGTGCGCTGTTGATGGTTTGAGAGATTTCATCTGCCAGGGTCATCTGGCTCATCAGGTTATCGACGCGTTCTTCTACGGGTAGGGTATGGTCCAGGTATCAGTTGTCGATCATTGTGGGCCCCTTTGGTTTTGAGTGGGACAGACTACAGGATGTGAGGGCTTGAAGGCAAGGGACGAGTAGCCCTTCGAGTTTGCTCAGTTCAGGCGTGCGGCGAGGGGGGGGGATATACAGAACGCATTTGGAAACCGTTTGCGGCGCAACCGGCCGCTGATGGATCACAACAGATTCAGCACTTCAAGAAGACGACCGGACTGCGAGAAATCTGCAATAATCACGTCCGCACCAGCCTTGATCAAACGCGTGCGCTTGGCTTCATTAAGGCCGTATCTTCGAACTTCGTCAGACGCCACACCGATGGCCACGCCGCCTGCTCGCTTGCAGAGCCGAAGTTCAACAGGCCCATCGCCAACCATCACCAGTGACTCACCCGACAACCGGTTCTCAGCAAGTATCTTTTCAATCCCCGTCGACTGCTCAATGTATTCTGCTACACGGAGTCGCACTCGCTGGTACAGTTCTTCAGGTGCGGCGTCGTAGCGGACACCGAGAATTGCCCGGATCATGACAGGTTCCATTATCTGTTCCCAGCCCTGCCGCAACGTGGAAAGCGTTCCGTCATGGTCAAATACCATGCTCTGAATGCCACGGGCCGAAGGAACGAAATTGATAAGCTCAATTTCCGTCCCTTCGAGATAAGTTGCCTTCCGGATATCCTCTGCCGACTCCGGCCTGTAAACGTAGTCGATGTCTTTCATCAACTCCTGGATTTCAGGCTGCGTCGCAGTACCTGTCTGGCGCAACTTCCGCACCGTAACACCAGCTGCACAGTTGGCAAGTTCCACAGCAGCGGCAAGGGATTCGCCTGCAGCAAGCGACGCAGCCACGGCAGCAACAGTCGTGTCGCCTGCGCCTACCGGATCAATCGGGCCGACATTCAGGATGCCCGGCACTTCCACTATAGCGGTGCCGTCAAACGCCAGGATCCCGCGATCGGACCTGGTGATAACAACCGCGCGACCGGTTCGCTCATGAATACGGCGGGCATAATCGACAAGTTCATTCACGGGAATCGCTGCCGAAATCTCGCGCTGTTCTCCACACAAACCGGCAGCCTCAACAGCGTTAACCTTGCAGATCACGGCGCTGTAACGGTCCGCCACGTCGCGCGCGTCAAGAATAACGATCTTGTCGGGATACGCGTTGATCAAGGCCTGCAAACCTGCCGTCATTGCATCGCTGTGAATTCCGGGGCGGATCTGCTGATTGATGATCAGCGCATCCAGTTCCGGCATGGTTTGCTCCAGGATTGCGAGCAGCCGTTCAACAGTTGCTGCAGCTATTGTGTTGAAACGGCCGAAATCAATCCGGTCCCGTTCGTCAAGATCCACGTACGGCTTGGCGTAGACCACCGTATTCCACGCCCGGTCCTGCACGATGATTGCCCCTGCATCGATGCCGACACGGTCCATCAGCCGGATCATTTCTCGCCCGAACACGTCGTCGCCAACCACCCCGAAAGCACGCACGGCTCCCACGCCAAGCGCCGCCAGGTTGTGCGCCACGTTCCCGGCTCCCCCGAGGCTGTACTGCTGCGC
>SPBP01000097.1 GCA_004525935.1 Lentisphaerales bacterium
TCATCAAGCATGTGCACGATCTGCTCGCCCCTTATTTGGATAACATCGTGGTGAGCGCCGCAGAGTCAACTAAGTACTCGTTCATGAACGTGCCTGTTATTACAGATCGAATACAGGATATCGGCCCACTGATGGGCGTCGCATCCTGTCTAGCGGCATCGGCGCATGAACTGAATTTCGTCATAGCTTGCGATATTCCCGACCCCGACATACATCTCGTTCACAGCATGTTTGACCAGGCAGCTGATTATGACGTCGTAGTACCCCGAGGACCGACAGGACTCCCGGAGCCGCTGTTTGCCGTCTACAGAAAGTCACTTGCCCACGCCGCGCAGGAGCTGATTGACCGTGGTGAACGTCGCATGAGATCGCTGTTTGACTCGGCGCGCGTATTATACGTCGACATTCCCGAGCACAGGCTGCCTCGGAATCTCAACACAATTGAGGACTACACGGGCTATACCAGCCCGCGCTGCGACGCATCCGTATAGCTTGCAATCGTTTCCAGAGACTGCTTGAACGTTTGGCGGCTATCAGGGGGGCGTGGCGCTGGAAAACCGTAAGTCGGAGCTTGCCGTCTTCAGGACCTTGAGCTCGCCAGAGCTCTTCCGACTGCGTTGAGCACCTTGCCCACATCAAACGGCTTCTTTATATACTCGAAGGCGCCAAGTTCCGCACACTGAGCGGCAGTAGCGTCAGATCCGTAGGCAGAGACAACTATAACAGGCATCTCGGGCTTTACCTTCTTGAGTTCTGTCAACAACTCAACGCCATCCATCGGTGCCATTCGAATATCCGTCAGGACAAGATCGAATTCATGTGAGTCGAGCTGGCTGATTGCCTCCTCACCATTCAGGACACACACGGTCGAATGCCCCTCCGACTCAAGCACAAGCGCCATTGTCCGAAGGATACAATTCTCATCATCGACCAGTAGGATTCGTGCCATGATTTGTAGACCCTATCATCCTGATGATATCTCATCAAGAGTAAATAGTTGTGATACAGACGTCTCGTCTTACATGATGAGATTAGTCGCGCTGAATAGCCTCAGATTTCCTGTTGCAGAGAATTGGCGTTACGGCTTCAGTCGGCGCGAAACCGGGACTGTATACTAGAATTCCCACGAGCCGGCAATGCTCAGAACTGTGCTGTCGGCCTTATCTCCGCTGGCCTCGACCGCCGCGCGGAGCGTGTCGTCGATGATCGTGACATAGTCAACCTGGGGTATGATTCTAAGGGTCCGCCAGACCTTGATTGGCAGGCTGGCAGTGAGAGTCGCATGAATAAGTGCATCTTTCTCGACGTCAATAGCCACTTGGCCTTCATCCGGAGGAGGAGACCCGTAGAAAGCGCTGATGAACTTGCTGGAACCAGCCCCGAGCGTCACTCTTACGAGGAGGTCCAGGGACTCGGATATGGGAACGGGGGACATGACACTGAATGCACCATAGAACCCATCGATAGTGCCGAAGTCATAGTAGATGATTACGCTTGGATACAACTGAGGGTATAGATCCAGAGCCATGCTGGCATCCAGGTACATCTCATATGTGTCACTGGCGAGTCCACTCGGTGCGTCGTGATACGCATGAACAACAACCCCGGCTTTCATCTCAACCTGCTTCACCGCATAGGTGTAGTCAATCGACGTGTCAACCCGCGTACGTTCCGAGGAAGCTTCTTCTCCCACTATGTCCCAGGTTCCCCAGACGTTTAAGGTGACGGGATAGACAATCACTGTCAACTCGGGCTGTATCGTTGCTCGCGAGTTGACCGCCCGTCCGCGCCAGACATATGACGACATTGCCTTTACGCTCGCCTCGCCGTAGAGGTCTACGTCGATCGCGTGAACAGGGCGCCCGGTGAACGCAACAATCATCCCAACAAAGATCAATAACGCGCCATTTCGAGTCATTTCGTTCCTCCATTGCGACGGGTTTCATATCCGTCAAAATTTGACGTTCGACGGGTACTCGCCGCTCGCTATGAGTGCGCCTATCTTCTCCACAACCCTGGACTTGTCTGCCGGATACGTCACTCCAAACCATTCCCCATCGGATTTCAATACTCTGACTGTACCCAGGCGTTGCTTGATCACATCGTCGACAACAATCGGAATATACATCTCCGCCTTCGGATTCCCTGCGTTATCAGACAGGAATGTTCTGAATGCAGTTTCGGTCTGATCGAAGATTCTAGGAGTAAATCCCCACATGTTCATGGAGACCAGTTCGTCCCCCGTCAAGTCCGACCATTTGTCCTCACCCAATGCAAACCGTGCCCCGGTCCCGCTCTTCTCGATCCGGGTTCTCTCGGCAACACTTGTGAGGAAACCATCCTTGTCCGCTTCGCATATGCCCCGTGCGACGCTGCCATGTTCGGAGAGCGTCCCTCTGAGGGTAAATCCAACGACCGAATAAATGGGCTCAGCTGGGGCTGTTCCCCGCAGGAATCCGGCAACGACCTCGTAAGACTGCCTTCCATAGAAATCGTCCGCGTTGATGACGCAAAATGGCTCCCTGACAGCTTTCTTGGACACGAGCACGGCGTGCGCGGTGCCCCACGGCTTGGACCGACCATCCGGAGCTTCAAAGCCGTCAGGCAGGTCCGTTAATTCCTGAAACACGAACTCTGTCTCAATATTTCTTCCCAGCCCCTTTCCGATGCGCTCCCTGAAGTCCGTTTCAATACTGCGGCGGATGACGAAGACTACCTTGTTGAACCCGGCTCGAATCGCGTCATAGATCGAGTAGTCTATCAGGAACTCGCCGGATGGTCCCACGGGATCCATCTGCTTGAGTCCGCCATATCTGCTTCCTATCCCCGCTGCAAGCACCAGAAGTGTCATGTTCATTACCGCACGGTAACTTGTTTCTGACGGACTTTCAAGTGTTCTTCCTATGCCGCACATCGTTCATTGCGCCTCACGGCCTTTCCTGATACAAAATGAGTCACGATGAAATCGAAGGTGGCAATTCTTAGAACTACGCCCGCAACAGTGCTTGCGGACTACCACAGGCTTATGAACCTGGCCGAATACACCCAGGTTCTGTCCCGAGTCCTCGAAACAGCTCTCAAAATCAACATAAGCTGGCACTACTTCTTCCCTGCCTCGTCGACCACCCCATGGCAGCTTGAAGGCGTAATTCGTGCTCTTAAACAGGATGGCTACAGGCCCGAGAAAATACATGCATGCCATAATCGGACGGTCGTCATTGATGCCCACCTCGGCGAGCGTGAAAACAAGCAGATTGACGTTATTCAGGCTCATGGTCTGAGAAACATCCATCTCTACGAAGACGAGGAGTGGGTCGATGTTCGGGAAGCAGTCGGGGATCTTGCCGACAACTTCATTTGCCTTAACCGTGTGTACCCTAATGGCTTCATGATTCCCAAGCGCCTGATCGGTGAAAATATTATCCACCTTCCGACCGTAAAGACTCACATATTCACGACGATGACCGGGGCAATGAAGAATGCGTTTGGTGGCCTGCTGAACGAAAAGAGGCACTGGACCCACCCGGTGATCCACGAAACCCTGGTGGATCTGCTCGCCGTACAAAAGAAGATCCACCCCGGAATTCTTGCGGTGATGGATGGAACCTTCGCCGGTGACGGACCAGGGCCCCGCTGCATGATACCACATATCAAGAATGTCCTGCTGGCCTCAACGGATCAGGTAGCCATAGATGCAGTAGCGGCAAGACTAATGGGCTTCGATCCATTGAAGGACGTCAAGTTCATCAGGATAGCTCATGAACGTGGGCTCGGATGCGGTGACACTCGCGATATCGAGATTGTCGGCGATCCGGATGCTGCGAAGGAATCGTGGGCGTTCGTCGGACCATTCAAGAAGATGACATTCGCAAGCCGAATGCAGCACAGGATCTACTGGGGACCACTGCGCAGGCCTCTCGAATGGTCGTTGCGCTCCGTGCTGGCACCGTGGGCATACGTCGCCAGCGTTCTTTATCACGACACGTTCTGGTACCCAACCCACCGGGACATCGTGAATAAGATACTTCATAGCGACTGGGGACGCCTCTTCCACAACTGGTCAAAGCTTGCGATACCGCCTGATGATACGAAGGCTACGGGATGGCAGGATGTCGGAAACGAGCCGCTTCAGCTCAGGAAGGACAGCCTTAAGTTGTTCATGAAGTCATTTCGCATCGTCGCATCCTGTCTCAAGGAGGCCCCGGAGTTGGCGGCACGCAAGCGGCGGCTCACCCCACGCTCACCCGGTCCGACACAAGGTTGAGTGATATGGCCCTTCTCCCTTCCCGTGAAGACTATTTATAAATGACCCAGTCGACAAAGAGACGTCGGGGACATTGATTAAACATGCTTCTTTTCCTAGACTCTCCCCATGACACAGCAAAGCGTATCGACCTCAAAACACAGGGATCTTGCGGCCAGGCTCGCCCGCCTGTCTGTTTTAGAGAGCGATCTCGTCGAAAGATTCGTGAAAGGATCGGGGCCAGGCGGACAGAAGATAAACAAGACATCTTCCTGCGTCTATCTTCGCCACAGGCCAAGCGGCATCGAGATCAAGTGTGGCCAGGAGCGGTCGCAGGCACTGAACAGATTCATTGCCCGTCGCAAACTGTGTGAACGGCTCGAGAGGCTGATTCTTGGAGAAAAGACCAGGCGACAGAGGGAAATCGAAAAGATCCGGAGACAAAAACGGCGACGGTCAAGGCGACAGAAGGCAAAGATGTTACATGACAAACGCATGAATGCCCAGAAGAAGACACTCAGAAAGGCCCCCAAAACCGATGAGGACCGATGAGCGCAGTGTTCACTGAGAAAAACAAACAGGCCCGGGTTGCCCCGAGCCTGCTTTCGTAATCTTCGTAACGTCTAGACTATGAAGCACGCACGGCAACAGCCTGCATGCCTTTGCGCCCCTCCGCGGTGTCGTATTCTACCTTCTGTCCTTCCCGAAGAACGCGAAAACCGTCCATTTGAATGTTTGAATAATGCACGAACAGATCCTCGCCTCCATCATCCGGAGCGACGAAACCATAACCCTTCTGTTCATTGAACCACTTTACCGTACCTGTTGCCATGATACTACTACCTCCACTACGGCTCCCGATATTCCGGCGGAGCCTCCACCGCTCCCTTGATATACTTGTCTCGATGTGCCCCAAGGGATACAGACACATTTACCACGACAGGGGCAGAGTAAACGCAATTTGAAGAGACTCGTCAACTTGTTTTTTTGCCCATGATTTAGCTCCTGGGGGGCTATCTCTCTGCCGCATTGCCGCGGTAAAGCATGTGAAGTTCGGGCATACTGCCATCCTGCCGTCCCGAGCATTGCGGCAGTAGCCTGCAATGCCCTCCCTACGGGCCATTCGACAGGGATCCCGGTGTCTGTGTGCCCCGCATTTGACAGAAGATCTCAAGCATATCGAGGTGATTCGACGGGCCTGACAGATCAACGCCTGCTCAGGGCTGCATCCAGGCGTGCTGAAGAACTAGCCCGCTTATTGCACGAGTTGAAACCAACTCGCGCAACAAGCGCTTTGGCGGCAGCGATTTCTGCCGCCAAAGTTTCGGCGCAGTGCTGTCGCACTTTGCTCAAGGTTAGCCCTTCGAGTGCCGAGAAGGCAACCCTGATCAAGCCCCGATTTATTGGGGCGCGTCGAAGCCCGAAGGGCGAACATTGCACGATACTCGTGCAATGTTCGGGCTAGTCAGAAAGGAGATAGTCAACGTCTTCCCATGTCATCTTCTCCATTACGCTATTATCCGATTCGATAGTAGCGTTAATGAGCGACCGCTTCTTCTCCTGGAGCGCCAGCACCTTCTCCTCAACCGTATCGCGCGTCATGAGCTTTATGCTGTAAACGGTCTTCTTCTGCCCTATGCGATGGGCGCGGTCGGTTGCCTGGTCTTCCACCGCCGGGTTCCACCAGGGATCGAAGTGTATAACCATGTCGGCGCCCGTCAGGTTCAAACCAGTACCGCCTGCCTTCAGGCTGATAAGAAACAAAGGGATGTTCCGTTCCGTGTTAAACTTGTGGACCACGGATACTCTCTCTTTCGTCGAGCCGTCAAGATAGCAATGCTCCAGGCCCCTTAGAGTTATAGCATCTCGCAGAATATGCAGCATCTGAACGAATTGGCTGAATACAAGTATCCGATGTCCGCCGTCCAGCGCCTCATCAAGGAATTCGAAAAACAGGTCCATCTTGGCGGATGGGGCTTCTGGTTCAAGACCAGGAAGTTTCAGGAGGCCCAGGTGACAACATGCCTGCCTTAGTCGCATCAAGGTCGAGAGAACTTCCATGCGGCATTTTCCATATCCCCGACTTGCAACAAGTGAGCCGAGCCGCTCCCTTGAGGCCTTGAGTAGTTGCCCGTAAACGGCCCTCTGGTCCGGCGTTAATGCGCAAAAGGAGACCTTCTGAATCTTTGGAGGCAGATCGGTGGCTACTTCCTGCTTCAACCGGCGCAGGAGGAACGGGTGTATCTTTCGTCGAAGCTTCGCCTGGGCAGCATCAGCCTCGTCCCCTCCCCGTGCGATTGGCAGAGCATAGGTCTGTCTGAATGACTCCTCGCCCCCAAGATAACCCGGCATCAGGAAGTCCATTATGGACCACAGATCGGCGACACTATTCTCGATGGGAGTGCCGGTCAGAACGAACCTGTTGACACCCCTGATCTGCTTCGCTGCGACTGCATTCGCCGTAGACCGGTTCTTGATGTGTTGAGCCTCGTCCAGTACTACCGCAGAGTACTCATTCTTGACATGTCTATCTATATCGCGTTTCAAAAGAGCGTACGATGTGATGACCGCATCAGTCTTCTCAATCTCGTCCCACTTCTCATGACGATCGGGCCCGCTCAGTGTAAGTACTTTCATGTCGGGCGCAAACTTTGCTGCCTCCTCCGCCCAGTTGTCTACGAGACTTGTGGGGCATACAATCAACGCCGGCTTTCCAGCAGCATCTTCGGACAATCTTTGCAGCTCGAGCCACGCCAGAGTCTGGACCGTCTTGCCCAGCCCCATTTCATCCGCAAGAATACCGCCGAACCCGCTCTGTTCCAGGAATTGCAGCCAATGCACACCTTCTTTCTGGTAGGTCCTCAGAAGCCCATCCATCCGGGCACTGAGTTTAACGGGCTCAAATTTAGTGTTTCTGTTTACAAGCTCGGTCCGCTTTCTCCAGTCCGAATCACATTCCACATCGATACCGTCCAGGGCATCCAGCGACGATTGAACGAACGGCGCGTAGAGATTAGAGAGCCGGAAATATCCCGGAAGACTTGCGTCTGCGCTTGCGCAATCGCTGAAGACGTTGGTCATCGACTCAACCGCGTCGGAATCGATCAACACCGATCTGTCGCCAAGCTTTACA
The DNA here is from genome assembly GCA_004525935.1 of Lentisphaerales bacterium. Lineage (GTDB taxonomy): Bacteria > Verrucomicrobiota > Kiritimatiellia > SPBP01 > SPBP01 > SPBP01. Next base: position 7,377 of record SPBP01000097.1, read on the forward strand.
TAGGAATCCCCCATCCTGAGTGCCCGCTGGATGTCCGCATGCGATATGCTTGCACCGGAACACTCCTCAAATTCGAACCCTATGTCGAACCATCCCGCACCTCCGGAATCCCTCACGCGGACAACCGGTGTAGCAAACGGAAGTGATTCCATGAAGGGTGATACCCTGCCCTCCATGTCTATCTTCCACCCCCGTCTCTTCAGAAACGGAATACCACTGCCAAGCAAATTCAGCACCTCTCGTTCTCCGACGATACTGCCGAGCTCGTCCCCGCAGGCGCCGACCAGCCCGAGGTTAGCAAGCAGCTCGAGTGCCTGCTTCTCCCTCGCCTCGTTTCGTACCATATAGCGCATCAAGTCTTCGGGATCCGGCACGGCGAAGTGTTCCCTTGCGTCAGGTTTGCCCGCAACCAGCTCGGTCTTCCCGTAACGCGCGAAGAGCACGGCTGCAAGAGAGGCGGGACTGCCCTTTACGAGTAACCTGAACTCCGGCTCTGCAGAATCGATGGTGAACAGGTCTATCGAGATATCCGACTCAATGCGGAGATGGGCAGACAGCGCTGGAATCTCCTGTCTCAGGAACCGGATCACATCATCGCGATCGACCTGGACAGGCCCACGGTAAACCGAATGATACGGTTCGGGCAGGACGTGTTCCAACTCCCACATGTTGCCGGCACCATGTACCCAGCCCGACCCGCCGAAAACGATGTATGTGATTGTGTCGCCAGGCTTAACAAAGGGAAGTTCCGTATGTGCGGTAACCACGAGGTCGCCCGTCTCTGAATTCATGTCCAACCGCAGGAACGTTGTCACTCTTGAGCGTTGAACAACTATTTCCGATCCGTTCTCACAGTAAAGCGTCCGACCCGCGTGGAGACCTATGATGTTGATTAGATCTACGGAGCCCACTTCCATCGTGCCCGGAGTTGGACCTTGTGCGATATCCTCAAGCACAAAAAGTACGGATTCGTGGCGCTTGTCGAGAAGAAGAGGGAGATCCCTTGGCACTTCGTCTAGAGGGTGCAGGCCGTTCTCGTATTCCGCGCTGCAGAAGACTTTGACCCGGCCCCGAGTACA
>SPBP01000358.1 GCA_004525935.1 Lentisphaerales bacterium
AAGGCAATCCGTTCACGGGTGTCATTTCCAGCTATTACTGGTCGAGCACCACGCACGCGGTGAGTAGCGTCTTCAACGACAGGGCATGGATCGTGAATATGTACGATGGTTATGCGACTGGCGAAACCAAGGCTTCCCCGTACTACGTGTGGCCTGTTCGCGGGGGAGAATAGAGGCTGTGAGGAAGCGGATCTTGAATTCTACGGCGTTTCGGACCTTTGCATTGGCATGCATCTGCATGGCAGCGCCATTTGCGTGGGGCGCCGGGAACATGGACTCGACCAACAAACACGCGTGGGGTGAAAACATCGGGTGGCTCCGTTTCCAGGGAACGGCACCCGATTACAGTGTGCGCACCGTGGCTTTTGGCACGCAACCTCTGGGCACCCCGAACTGGTGGCTGGCCCTCCACAATGTGGGGGAGAGCTACGACGATGGCGACAACATGTCGGCATGGCAGGAGTACGTGGCCGATACGGACCCCACGAACTCCGCCTCCTGGTTTGGGATTGCCTCAATTTCGAACATGCCGTCAACCCGCGTGTATTTCCCATCCTCGTCAAGACGGTTCTATACGCTGCAGAGACGCGATGACCTGCAGGTCGGGAACTGGTCAAACGTCGTGACCCAGACCGGCGTACAGGGGAGTGGCGGGTCGGACTCACTTCAGGACACGGGCGGCGCCGAGGCGCAATTCTATCGGGTAAAGGTTTCGCTGTAGTATACGGCAGCATTTGCCTGCAACATGCCGGGCAGTCAGAACACAGCTTTCCCAAGCTCACGCAATGTCCGGGATGGGGAGCCCTTCGGTTTCACGGTGACCTTTTCCTGTGGCTTCATGTTGCCTTCGGGGCTATCATACGCAGTCTGATCACCTGGACGGGACCGATGATAGCAATAGTGGATTACGGGGCTGGAAACCTGACAAGCGTCCGACTCGCGCTTGAACACCTCAGAATGCAGGCATGCATCACGAGCGATCCGAATGCGATCAGATCTGCCGAACGCGTCGTGTTCCCCGGCGTGGGGGCCATTGGCTCGGCGATGAAGAACCTGTCCAAACTCGGATTGTGCGAGACTATCCGGGACGTGGCTGCTGCCGGGACCCCGTTCCTGGGGATCTGCCTGGGCACACAGATCATACTTGACCGATCGGAGGAAGACGGCAGTGTCGCCGGGCTTGGCATTATCCCGGGCGCAGTGCGGCGTTTCCGCCCGGTGTTCCCGGCCGACAAGGTACCCCAGATGGGGTGGAATGCGATCGTTCCTCAGAAGAAGCACCCGGTGTTTGACGGCATTCCGGACTCGACGGCGTTCTATTTTGTGCACAGTTACTATCCGATGCCGATGTGCAGCGATGATGTGCTGGCCGTGACGGATTATGCCGGCACGACGTTCGGGTCGGTGATCGGGCGCGACAATGTTGTCGCTACGCAGTTTCATCCGGAACGCTCTGGCGAAGCCGGTCTAAAGCTCCTCCTCAATTTCTGCCGATGGGATGGCGGCAACAAACCGGGAGTCGCGCGCTGATGTTGTTAAAACGGATAATTCCATGCCTTGATATACGCGACCGACGAGTCACTAAGGGTGTGAGGTTTCAGAACAATGTTGTGATGGGCGATCCGGTCGAGCTCGCGGCGAAATACTACAGCGATGGCTGTGACGAGCTGGTGTTCTACGATATTACCGCTTCGGCAGAGCGGCGTCCGATAGACATCAACATGGTTCGCGAGGTGGCAAAGACGGTCTTCATTCCTTTTGCCGTGGGCGGCGGAATAGCCGGGATGAACGACATGTCAGAGGTCCTTCTTGCCGGGGCGGAGAAGGTGTCGGTTAATTCACTTGCCGTGAAGAATCCCGCCATCATTGCCGAGGGCGCCAGGGCGTTTGGCTCGCAGTGCATAGTGCTTGGCATGGACCCGATCCGGGTCGATGACCGCAAGGCCTTTCCGAGTGGCTACGAGGTAACGGTTCGCGGTTTCCGGGAGCGAACGGGCCTTGACGCGCTTGAATGGGCGAAACGCGCGGAGCAGATGGGTTGCGGGGAGATTGTGGTGAACTCTGTTGATGCCGACGGCACCCGCGCCGGGTATGAGATCGGTTTGACTCGCATGATTGCCGAGAATGTCGGGATACCGGTCGTTGCATCCGGCGGGGCCGGATGCCCGCAGCACATTGCCGAGGCCTTCACGGACGGCATGGCGGATGCCGCTGTCATCGCAGGCATGATCCATACCGGCGAGTACACAATACGCGGGATCAAAGAAGACCTGATTGCCGCAGGCGTTCCAATTCGCAAGACATGGTAGCGGCCTAGCCCTGCTTTCGCAGGGCTAGTTCAAGTTGGGATGGATTGAAGCGGATTCTATCCGAGTTTTCTAGATGTTCTCGCGCAGAGACGCGTGGAACTCCCCTTCGAAAAGCCCCGCACTTCGTCGCGGCTTCGTAGGGCGGGAAGCAGGGACTTCATCAGAGAACTGTTCATACGGTGGAGAACTGTGTCGCAAGCTTTGTTGTGAGCTTCGTCGGTTGTGACAAACCCGGAAGATGAGAACAAAAGGTCGTTGAAGCTACTGCGGAAGACAATGAGCCAGGAATGAAGAACCAGAAACTATTCAGCAGTAACTGATCGACAAAGTTCGCGACACAGCTTGCGACAAAGATAGCCTGAACACTGAAGACCAAGTCGACTGTTGCGTGTCGCCTGAACGTTCAAGTTAACCGGACCCGTGGGGCGTAGCCCTGCGGGGTACGGTGCAACGTTTGTTCGCTTTCGTCTTTTCCCTGGTCAATATCAAGAGTGACGGATCGCTTAAGCAGTTCGCTTAAGCGTAACCAATTAAGTGTGCGACTAAGAACACGTTTAAGTGTAGGAAATGCGCGACTTGTCCTTCGAAGCACGAAGTGCGGAGTAGGAAGCGCACACTTTGTCGCAAACTTAGGCCCACACGTCGTCGCCCCCCTTAGTGCCTCATCCCGCCGTTACGGCGATGAAAAACAAGAAAATTCGTGATGTCGGCAGGATGAGGCAGTGAAAGTGAAGGTCTCAGGTGCAGGTAGAAAGGAACTCTTCTTCATATGTACCTTCACCTGCGACTT
>SPBP01000189.1 GCA_004525935.1 Lentisphaerales bacterium
AGCAAAGACTGTGGAACAAACCGCTACCCGTGTATGCCCAGGCGATTGCCGCAAGCGCAGCTATGAAAATTTCGACCAGGATGCCGGCTCCCGCAACACGCAGCCGCTCGAACCGGGACCGGAGCGTCCACGAGGACGTGGCGTCCACGAACGGCAGCGGGGTGAAGATGAGGAACATGACGCCCATCCTGTGCACTTCCCCCCCCGCCTTCCTGCAGAAATAGGCGTGGCCGAATTCGTGGAGCACCTTGACGAAAATCAGGGAGAGGTAAAGCCAGCCGAGGTTCGAGGGAGCAAGTATGCCCTGTGCCTGGTCGAACGCCACGTCGGCATGGTCGATGAAACTCTTGAGGCCCAGCAGGACAACCACGCCCCACAGGATTGCACCCCCGCGGCTTATGAGCCTGCCCACTACCGGCAACGTACGTTCCACGAAGTTGTCGGGATCCAACAGGGTGAAACGAGGGAACATGAACCCGAGCAGCCGGGACCGGGTCTCCTGTTCACCCTGTCGCTTGAATCGCTTGAAGAGCGCTTCGTTGTCCGCCTGGTTACTATACTGCAACAGGTTCGCCTGGTAGAGAGTCGTCAGTATCCGCAGGACCTCTTCCTGGCCCGGTGCATCGTCGGCAAACAGTGTGAGGCATTCTTGCCAGACGTCTTCGACGTTGCGGTCCATCCTGAGTCGGACAACGAATTCGTAAGCCGCAGGACGCAGGCGGTAGAACTGGTTGTTGTAGGGATCATGGAGAACATACCACTTCTCACCGCGGTAGAACTGGCGTTGCGTCCTGACGCTCGGACGCAGCGCTATTGCTTGTTCTGCAATGCGGTACCACGACTCGCTGAATGTCTTGGAAGCTGGGGACATCTCACCACCACATTTCCCTGCGCAGGAAGTCAGTAGTCCTGTGAGTAAATATCCACCAGAGGCTCCGGCGTCCCACATCGAGCCGCACGACACCACTCATTCCGGGACGCCACCATTCCTTTATATCCCCCAGCAGTTCCGCACGGGCCATGAATACCGGTTGTTTGTCACCAGGCACCGCCGCCGGATGGATCGTGGTGACCCTGATCGGGTACTTCGTACGCGGATCGCTGAGAAAAGCAATCTCTCCTCTAATTCCCTCGCGCATTCGCGCAATGTGCGAACTGTCGATTTTCAGCTCAACATACATACCATTGAGTTGAGCGACTTTCAGTAGTACCTCGCCGCGTCTAACCGGGGAGTTCACCTTGTCGGTCCAATCACCTTCAACCAGTACGCCCCCGAACGGCGCACGGATGATAGAACGTTCAAGCTGGTAGTTCACCATGTCCAGTCTCGCCCTGGCCTGTTCCGCAAGCGCTTCGTTGATACGCATGTCGGCGAGCTTGTCCTCAGCCTGGTTCTTCTCGGCTTCGCGCTGGTAGCGCTGAAGATCCGCAGTCGATGCAACCTGCTGAAGCAACAGTGCCTTGCGATCAAGTACGATCAGGGGTTGGCTTTCCGTAACGTTGTCGCCAAGCGATGCGTTGACCTCGGCCACGGTCCCGTCCGAGGGTGCGGAGAGGTAGCACATCTGGCTCGCCTTGAGAATGAACGATGCTTCAGCACGGTAATTCACGCGAAAGAGAAATAGTACCCCCAGCACAAGGACGCCGGTCAGCCCGGCCACCTTAACCCATGTCCGCTCAGTACCGACAAAGCTCGCAAGAGCTCGCCTTGCAGAATGCAGAATGCGCAGAGGCAGCCAACGGTCTCTATCCTCAAGCGCCAGCAGACGACCGGCCGACAGATCGCAGATCAGGCTGACCTGCCGCAGTTCGGACTCCGAAAACGGCCTGTCGATCCGCTCGCAGGTGACCGCGGCGATAATTTTGCCGGCATTCTTAACCGGGATAGTGCACAGATAGAGATTGCCCCGTTCGCGGGCGTACTGCTCGTGTGCGCGTGCAACGTATGATCCGCCGACGATCGGCCAGAGGACTTCTTCGGCCTGGTCCACCGCCTCTTCCATCGCCACTTCGAGGTTTCGAACCAGGCTCGCTTTCGCGTCAAAGCGTGCCATCTGGCTGAGCGCTTTCAGACGTATGTACTCGGCATTCTCGTAAGTGCCCAGGGCAACCTGCTGGCACTTGAATCGCACCGCAAGCTCGTTGCAAAGCGTCATACATGCAGCCACGAAATGATCGTGCCTGTAGATCGCGGCAACTGATTCAAGCGCCCCTCGGTATGCACTCGTTTCGGAATGAGCCGCAGCAACCGAAAGCCCCCGCTGGAAATCAACAGCAACATCGGCAACTGCTCGCACTCGCAATGCTCGGCGTGCGGCCCCTTCCTCGTCGATTCCCGGAAGAACGAAACCCGCTACAGTCTGAGAACCGCCCCCGACAGAAAGGGTGACACCCAACAGGTACAGGCTGCCGTCTCCGGGCTCGGCTTCTATGCTCTTTGTTGCCCAGCCTTCTGCTGAAACGGTGGGAAGAAACCCGGATAACTGCGGCGCGAGGTCTTTCGGGAAAGAATCGCCCGGCGGCAAAGAGAGCAGGATCTTCCACTCACTTCTGCCGCTTTCTTCGTAGAGACGGAATATCGCTGCCGTCTCGGCGGACGCGGCTGTGGCAAGCAGATCCAGATAACGCCCCCAGAACTCAGGTGCGTCTCCGGTGAATGCGCGCAGCTCGCGTGCGCCCTGCAGGATCTTGTCCAGTGAATCCAACTCCCCGCTCAACGCAAGCACTCCATTTCTATTCCAACGTCACCACGCCCCTGACACCCGGGCTGATGGCGCCGTCGGCATTCTCAAATTCCAGCCTGATTTCTTTCAGGCCGCTTGCAGAATCAACCATCGGGGATATGAAGATCACCTCTCCCTCGACCTTCTTCGGTCCATCGGGAGAATCACACTCAATCGTCAGTTTCTGCCCAAGCTCAAACCGGTATGACAGCTCGGCCACAGCGTTACAGGTCAGGTGGCACTTATCCGTGTTGACCAGGCGAACCAGAGGCTGTTGCTGCTGGGCATACTCGCCCGTTTCCACGTGGATTTCTATAACAACACCCGGAGCAGGGGCGGTCACCTGGCGGCGCTTCTGCTGCTCAACCGCCATGTTATACTCAATCTCTTCCCGCGCCTCGATCATCTGTGCCTGCTTGACCTGTGCTTCCGAAAGCATAAGCTCGAGTTCTTTCCTATCGAGTTCGTCCAGTCTCACTGAACGGGACGACTCGTAAAGGTTCCGAGTTGCAACCGTGTCCTTGGTAATGGTTTCCAGGCTTTGCTTTGCCGCTACGAGTTGGGTCTTGTCTTCCCATATCAGCTTCCGGCGCTGTACCTCAAGTTCCTCGCTGGTCTTTTCGAATTCGAGGAGCACGTCACCCTTCTCTACCCTGGCACCAACCTTCACCGCTATCCTGCTCACCAGGCCCGGCGTGCTGCATCCCAGGTCCGCGTCGTAGACAGCGGCTGTCAGCCCGGTGATCCTGATCGTGTCGGCCGCGCCGACGACCGGAAAAAGGACGCACGCGAGCAGTGATGCAAACGCTATACTCTTCTTCATACTCTAATTCCCTGATGTCTTGCTCATCAACGGCAGCTAGTCCCAGATCTCGAGATTGCGCCTCGTAAGCATGCCGCCGTCCGAAACATCCAGCTGGACCAGCACCTTCCGCCAACCTGCCTGGACATCGAGGTACTCGATGCGCGACTTGGACAGATCTTCCTCCATCTCGAGTACTCGTCGGCTGGTGCTCTTGCCATTCGCAAGCAGCACTCTCTCGCTCTCCAGGGACATCTCGGCAATCTCAACTTCCTCTTCCAGCGCCCTGGTCATCTGTTTGAGCAGCGTTGCACGTTCAATTGCTGTCCGTAGCGCATTGACAACATCCGTTCTCGCCGCCCTGTAACCTTCGAGCGCCTTTTCCTTCTCGGCTTCGGCCGCCCTTGCCACGTACCGCCCCTGGTAGTCAAACCCAAGCGGCAACCTGAAGACACAACTCGCAGACCAACTCGGATAATCGGCCTCGTTCAGCTTGTCCCACGATTCCCGTTCGGTAGTCCCGAGGCCGTTCAATCCGTAGTTGGCGACCAGGTTCAACTCGGGCAATCGCTGGTTCCGGGCCACCAGCAGGCGGAGGTCGCCCAGTCTTATCTGTGCCTCGGCAATAAGAACATCAGGATGATTCGAAAGGGCCATCTGCACTTTCTTCTCAAGCTCGATATCCTGGTTCTCCAGCGCCACTTCGTCGAACTTCATGGACAACTCCGTGTCGTTCATTTGCACACCCATAGCATTCATAAGGTCACAGGCCGCCTCCTTGAGGCTGACCCTGGCGGTCAGCCACAGGCGCTCGCGTCGGCCCGCTCCAACTCTCGCCTGGGCCACTTCTATTTCCGACATCTTACCTTCCTTGAACCGCTCCTGGTTGTCCTCGAGGAGTTCGTTTGCAATGGCCAGCGACTGCTTCCGAAGGTCACAGAGCTGCTGCGCGTACCACGCGTTCCAGAAAGCGACTTCCGTCCTCGCAATCGTCAGCATCGTCTCCAGCCGAAGCTTCTGCCGCGAAATCGAACGACGGAGTTCTGCATCTTCTATGCCGCTTCTCGTTACCCGCATGCCGACATTCTTCAAGATGGGCTGAGTTATGCTGACGCCCGCGAAGGACGCGTATTCGCTTTCAAACGGTGCCATCTCCCGAAACGTCAGGTTCGTCAGATTGTTGGCGGCATCCTCAAGGGTATATCTGATCTTGTATCGCGCACCTGTCAGAAACAATCCCTCGACGGCCAGTGAATAGGACATGTTCCGCTCTTCGAGAACCGGCGTGAACAAGCTGAGTTCCTCTTTGACCGTGTTCTCACGACGCTGATCCTCATATGTGGCCGAGACGACAATCGCGGGTTCCCAGTAGCCCTTCTGGCCCTTCAGCCTGAAATCTGCCGCCTGGGAATCTCTTTGCGCTGCACGGAGAAGCGCGTTGTTGGTAAGACTTAACGCAACAGCCGACTGAATCGTGAGCTCCATTGTCCCTGCGGCCGGATCCTCATCCTGAGCATACAATGGGCATTGTGCGATGAACGACGCTACTGCCAGCAAGAAAAACAACTTGATGCGCACTGTCATCAACATATCCCCCTCCGATGAACGACATAGAGAAAAACCCGGGCCCTCGCCGACTCCCGGCCACATTTGTGAACATATCAACGGCATATGGAAGGCGCAACTGGTTTGCAGCTCTTTTTGTTACGCGTTTTGATCAGTCCAGACCATCGGCTTTCTCTGCCCGTCAAGAC
>SPBP01000129.1 GCA_004525935.1 Lentisphaerales bacterium
ACCGTCTGACCCAGCAGCCGGTAGTGGCCGAGTTGCTCAACGCGGACAAGGCAGGTGTGCCCGCCCGACACCGCCAGCGCGACGAACGGGCAGATGCCCGCGCGTGTATCGGCGTCCATGTTGAGGAACACCGAATAGATATGCGCTTCTATGTGATCTATCCCGATGAACGGAACGCCCAGGCTCATCGCAAGCGCCTTGCCTGCCGACAGCCCCACCAGCAATGAACTCGCCAGGCCGGGGCCGTACGTTGCAGCTACCGCGCCAATATCTCCCCACTCCAGGCCCGCCTGTTTCACGGCTTCTTCAATAACTTCCGGTATCGCCACCACATGATTGCGCGAAGCTACCTCCGGCACAACTCCCCCGTATGGCCTGTGCTGCGCAATCTGATCGCGCACCACGCTCGAAAGAACGCGCATCCCGCCGTCCACTATTGCGGCAGCCGTTTCATCACACGAAGTCTCTATGCCAAGAACAATCATTAGTGGAAGGAGAAGCCGTTTACTTCTTATCCAGTCTTTTGCGTGTTGTGTGTCGCACAGCATCCGCGGTTCTCTGCGCGCTTCTGCAAAACATCAGTAGTCCTGTAGTCCCGTGGTCCTGTAGTCCTGTGGTCCTGTAGTCCTGATTTCAGCGGTTCGTCGCGTGGGAATTGAAGATCTGGATCGCCCGCAACAGGTCAACCGCACGCTCAAGCTGGACATCCACGGCATCCGCATAGGGCGCCTTCTCTTCGTCGGTGAAGTGCTCGGGACTCTCCATGTGCATGCGGTGGACCACAATTCTGGCCCAATCGACCGGCTTGACCGGTATACTGATGTCCGGCTCAATCCCCTCGTTGTGAATCTGGCGGCCGGATGGCGTGTAGTACAGGGCCGTAGTAAGACGAATGGCCGAGCCATCATCGCATCTCAGCCTGAGCACGGTCTGTACGGAACCCTTGCCGAACGTCTTTTCGCCCACCAGCACGGCGCGATTATGATCCTGGAGTGCACCGGCGAATATTTCCGAAGCACTTGCGGATCCACCGTTCACGAGAATGGCAAGGGGCAGAGCGACACACGGCGGTTTGCCGCCGGCGCGTAGCGGTTTCTCCGGGCCGGCCGCCTCCCGTCCCTTGGTTGTCACTATCAACTGGCCCGGCTTCAGAAACTTCTCCGACACTTGAACGGCCGAAGAAAGGAGGCCCCCGGGATTATTGCGTAGATCGATCACCAGCCCCTTGATCCCTTGTTTCAGGAGTTCATCCAGTTCTTTCTGGAGCAGGTCCGCGGTGGGATCGGCAAATGTCGTAATGCGCAGGTAGCCGATATCATTCCTCACCACCCGCGTTCCCTTGACGCTGGGCACGGTTATTTCTTCACGCACAAGTTCAACGGTTTTCGGTTCCGGTTCGCCGCTGCGCATGATCGTCAGGACCACCGTTGTCCCCGGTTTACCTCGCAATTTCGCGACGGCATCCTGCAACGTCATGCCGGTCGTCGACTCATCGTCGATTTTTGCGATGTGATCCTTCGACATCAATCTCGCCCTGAACCCCGGCGTGTCTTCTATCGGCGCCACAACCATCAGATGTCCGTCCTTCATGCTGATCAGCACGCCGATCCCGCCGTAGTGACCACCGGTATCTTCCTGCATGTCCTTATATTCCGGCGGCTCCATGTAGTAGCTGTGTTCGTCGAGCGAATGCAGCATGCCCTTCAATGCGCCGCCGAGGATGGCCTCATAGCTCTTTTCCTCGATGTACCCCTTCTTGATGTGAAGCATTACCTCGGCAAGCTTCTCCATCTGGGTGTATGCGTCAGTGCGCTCATCCGGCTCCAGGCCGGGCGGCGGCAATGCAGCGGCAGGATGGCGGCAGCCGGCCTGCAGCATCGCCACCAGGCAGACAGCAATGCCCGAAACCAAGCCGAAGTCGCCCATTATTGCCCGCGCCCGTATCATCAGCTTTGCTCCCCGCAGTTCATCAAGCGGCCCTCACTCTATGGCGTCTCAAAGCGCTTGTCCACGAATTTCCCGGAGATGACGGGCGTGCTGTCTTGCGGAGAGAAGAGCCGCGGTCAGTATGCCTGGAACAGCGTTCCGATTGGTCCAGGATGCAACGGTGTTGGTTGCATCGGCATCCCATGACATGTCCCTGCTGCTCGTTGCGTCGAGCAGGATGTCGTCGGAACCCAGATGAACAAGAATACCAGCATCCATATTTCCGCCGCTGTCCTTTACCGGAATCTCACGAACGGACCGAACATCTTCCTGGGGACGAACACCGTGTCCGACTTCGTCCTGTACCAGACCCGGTATTCGTGTTCTCGCATCCAGCCCATGATCTGCGGCAGATACGGGTTGCGATACCGTTTCCGGTGAGTTTCCACCGATATGACAAGAGGCCGGCTGAGCAGCCCCTGCAGGACATACCATTCACATCCTTCTGTATCGATGGACAACAGGTCAATTGTCCCGTCGTCGATCTCGCCGAACACCCGGCCCTCCGCCTGGAACGAATCGTCGCCGGACGGTACATAGGCGTCATTGACAAGCGCAGGGGCTGCCGACAAGCCCTTCACGAACGTCGATTCGTTTGTCCGGTACAGGGTGACCGTTGTGTTTTCGGAGTAAACTGCGCATTCGAATATCCTCACGTTTGGAGTCGCTCCGAACCGCTCCCGTATTCGCGCGACACAGAGCGGGTCAGGTTCAACCAGGTCGGTCAGTACTCCATCAGTGATGAAATTCAGAACGCTCGAGCGCTCCGGATACCAGACGCCCACTTCGGCCACGTGTTTCGGGGCCAGGCCCAGTCGCTTAACCTTCCGGTAAAGCCGTTCCCGGCTCCGCCTTCGTCGCGCCGCCCTGCGCGTCTCGCTCATCATCCTGTTGCTCCATCTGCCGTCAGCGGCAGAAAGTGGGCCAGCAATTGTTGCATGGCGAGGCCCGTTCGTTCAGGTCCGAATTCGGCCACACGCTGCGTTCCCAGTCCGGCAAGCCGTTCGCGCTGTGCCTGGTCTTCAAGCAGATCCTGCATCGCCGCTGCAAGCCCGCCCACATCGAGGGGATCGACATAAACCGCCGCGTCACCAAGCACCTCGGGCACCGAGGTGCGGTCCGTTGCGACGACAGGCACACGATTCGCCATGGCCTCGAGTGGCGGCAGCCCGAACCCTTCCATCAGGCTCGGAAACGAAAACAGCATGGCGCCACCGTAAAGTGCGGCAAGCAACTGCTCCGAAGTCTCGCCTGTGAAATGAACCCGGTCGGCAATCCCGAGCGCAGCCGCCAGGTCCAGTGCCGTTCGAGCGGCCCGGTGTTTCGGGCCGGCCAGCACGAGATGATGGGCATCTCTCAGATGCGGCGGCAGCATGGCATAGGAACGCATGAGCCCGGCCCAGTTCTTGTGCCTGCGGAGACTGCCCACGAACAGTATGAATCCGGGCGCAAGCCCAGCCTCAGCCAGGCGCCTGTCGCGTTCGTCATTATCCCTGCAACACAGGGCGGGATCCGCGTAAAGCGGAACCACCGAGAGCCGCTCCGCACTTGCGGGGAACTCACTCGCAAGCCGTTGCCTCGCATCCTCGGAGTCCGTAGCAACCCAGCGGGATCTTTCAAGCGTCTCTCTTCCGCGTGCACGGAAACGATGGCTGCGAAGCCATCGGGTCAAACCCGGCCGACCATCAGGAAGAAGCGGGTTGACGTCGTGTATGGTTGATACCACCGGAACAGGACACCGCTCAACATACGATTGAGGCGACCAGAGCACAACCGCCTCCGTTGCGCTCGGCCCGGCTGGATTGACCGCGCACCATTCCGTGAACGGTTCATACTCAGCCCTCAACTCACCTGCCGGCCAGAGCTCCACCTGCCAACCCATTGCGCGCGCAGCACCGCACAAGAGTCGCAGTGCCCTTGCAAAGGAGTGGGGCGGATGTGTCCAGGCGCGCGCATCAAATGCTATTAGCATGTTTCCGCCCGGTTCCGATTATGGGCAGCTCCAGGTGCCCGCGCATGCCAGGTCGCGCCAGCCGTCGCGACTGCTCCAGGTGCCGCTACCGGTAAGGTTCCCGGCATTATTGACAATGGTGCCCTGTATCTCGACGGTACCGGTCATATCGTCCATATACGCGGATTCCCAGACCATGGCACGGCCACTGTTTGCCGAAGTCAGTTGTCCGTGAATAGTGCCACCCCAGCCGGTGAAGGTGGCAGTGAAGCCATTCGCGGCATCGATCACGATTGTCAAGTTCCCGCTCGGTGACCCGCCGGGTTGCCCCGGGTAAATCGATCCACAAGAACCAATGAACGTCCCGTTGAGAGTTCCCTCGAATCCGGTAGACCCCCAACTCGTGACGCCGCCATCATCCGTCGATGTGCCGGCGCTTGGTGACAGCAACCCGTTGCTCGTTGCAAGTGTGTATGAGCCGCTTTCGTCGTCATCATACGATGTCACCTCCAGATAGTATACCCGCCCGGCTGTCAACGTAACGGTGATGCGCGAATTCAAGCCGGCCCCGCCATCGTCGTCATGGTCCAGCTCGACCCCATTCTCATCATACAAGGTGAGATATGTATCAAAATCCCCGGTCAAATCGATCGTCACCTCTCCGTCGCCGGTGATCATATAGTAGTCTGCCTTCGAGCCCTCGCGCTCCGCAGAATTTGCATCACCGTTTTCCAGGCTTCCTGATTGTGTCGGCTGACCGTTTGCATAGTGATTCGCGAGCGGATCGTCGCTGCCGCCGCCACACCCGAACAGCAACAGCATCATGGCCAGCAGGGCACCTGCTGCACATTTGTTCAATTTACCAATACCGACATTCTGTCCTGTGCTCGTGGCTATCTTCATCTGTGAGCCTCCCGGCAACCGCCTGTTTTTTTTGACTCGACTGCGGCATTTGTTGTAAATGGAATGCATTAGTCCTAGAATTATGCTGGTCGCGCGTCTGATGTCAACGCCAACCCCGATATTGCACGCGCGTCCTTCAGGATGTCGCCACGCGAGTGCTGGGTCATCCGTCTTCTACCAGCACGATCCCCTTGTTCTTCAGGCACGTACCGGATGTTCACGCCTCACACGCGGCGCCTTCGGGAGATTGCTGGCCGGGCTCGGCTCTACCAGCCAGGCGATGGCCTCATCTTCCTCGTCGAAGATTCGGAACTCGAAACCGGCATTTACCATGACGGTCTCCACGCAATCGTATTCTGTTCCGTCCGGGGCTTTCAGGACAGCTATCCGCCATCCGGGCCTTGGGCCGGGTCCGCGCCAAGACTTGTGTGCGAACGCGTGTGTCTGCGCGACGTTCGTCAGACTTTTGACTCCCCGCTCATCTGACAGAATTCTGTGAATATTGGTCTGCTCGGAAAGCTCAGATGCCTCTCGGCTGAAGCGCTCAACCAGGTCAATGGTGATGTCTGACATGACCCGTATGCGTATATACTGATTGTCCTCTGAAATAGTTATTTCATAGCCCATGGCGTTCTCCTGATCCTTTGAAAGGCCATACAGGCTCCAAGGCAGCCCCGCAGATTGTCAGAATGTGGCCTGGAAACGGGGGATACTGGAGTGGGGGCATTATGCGGACGTAGGCATAATGAGTCGCAAGCTGGGCTGAAGGGGGCTTTTTCATCGATCAACAGCTGGGTTAAGGTTTGCGCGATTCGGCGGGGAAGTAAAGCACATTCCGCTGGCGATCATCAGAGCGGAACGCTTATGACGGACCCTCTTGCAGTCGCCGCCGTCGCACCGCAACACGATACATAACAATGCCCAGCAACATGTAGTAAGCAACAACCAGCCACACGGACGGCCGGGGAACATTCATGCTCCCGAACGGAACCGCCGCTATGCCGCGCATGGCAATAGTCATCACGGAAACCAGCGCAACACTGACATGATTGATAAGCACCCCGGCAAATGGCAAACATGCGCCCAGCACAAGCGACAAACATCCAAACAGCACGATCAGGAATGCCAGCGGCACAACGACCAGGTTCCCGACCAGCGCGATCGGGATGAACTGGCCGAAGAAATGAGCCGTCAACGGCGTTGACGCCAGCCACGCGGAACACGAAATTGCAATCAGCGCGGCCAACCGCCTGCCCACCGCGCGTAACAATACGATGGCGCGCGGTTCCGGCTGAAGCCGGAGCGGATCCGGTTCCCAGAACCGACGTAACGCCCGCTCGATTGGCGAACACATGGCAACCAATCCGCCCATCACGACGAACGAGAAGATGAAACCGGTGTCCATTAACTGAGTCGGATCGACAACAAGTATTGCCAGTGCCGCGAATGCGAGGGCGGAGGGCAGGTCAGACTTTCTGTTCAGCGTCGGCGCAACGAAATAGAGCAGGGCCATAATGCACGCGCGCACCGCGCTGGGCCGTGCGCCGGTCGATGCGGTGTAGACGATGACCAACGGGGCCAGGAAGAAGATCCAGCGTTCGCGTGAGACTCGGCAACGGGTGAGCACAAACACAACCAGCATCGCGATCATGCCCACGTGCAATCCTGAAATCGCGAAGATATGCAGCGTGCCGGTTGCCCCGAAGTTGCGCTGAAGTTCGCGGGACACGGCATGGCGATAGCCGAGCACGAGTGCATGCAGGATCGCAACTTGATCGGGAAATCGCGAGATGCCGGCTTCCAACAGACGCGCAGCCTGCCCGCGCTTCGCGTAGCACCATGCCATGAATGCATTGCCGTGCCTGCCGGAAATGAAACGCGCGGCTTCACGGTCCCCGTTCAAGAAGTAATGGCTCTGTCCAATGCCGGCGCCGGTATCCCTGACGCGAAACATGCCCGGAACCAACCATCGATCCCCGTAGCGTGGTGCGAGTTGCTTCCCGAACGAATACCAGTATACGCCCATCTCGGACCGCTCGTTGAGCCAGCCATCACCGGCCTGCGAGCGGACCTTCTCTGTTCGCACCGTGAATCGCCATGCAATCGCCGG
>SPBP01000210.1 GCA_004525935.1 Lentisphaerales bacterium
AACCTGACGGATATTGCGATTATCGTGATAGCGGCGGATGATGGGATTATGCCCCAGACGAAAGAGGCCATTCTGCACGCGCGCGCAGCCAATGCGGTGATGATGGTGGCAATAAACAAGATCGATCTGCCGGGTTCCAAGCCTGAACGAGTGCGACAGCAACTGCAGGCGGAGGGGCTGGCAACCGAGGAATGGGGCGGCGAGGTAATTTGTTGCGAAGTGAGCGCTGCGACAGGAAAAGGCCTGGAACACCTGCTGGAGTCTATCCTGCTCCAGGCGGAAATGCTGGAGCTGAAGGCAAATCCGAAACGTAGAGCATCGGGATACGTGATCGAAGCGCGGCTGGAATCCGGCATGGGACCGACAGCAAATCTGCTGGTGCGAAGCGGCACGCTCGCGGTTGGTGACTTGATACTGAGCGGCGAGTACTGGGGCCGCGTGAAGGCGCTTATCAACGACAAAGGCGTGAAGGTGAGAACGGCTGGGCCATCAACTCCGGTGAAGTGCATGGGGCTTTCAGGTGTTCCCGAGGCGGGCGCTGAATTCCGCGTTGCCGGCAACGAGAAGGTGGCCCGCGCGACGGCGGAAGCGCTCGGCCGGCGCCTGATACAGGAACAGCAGACTGTCCGCAAAAAGGTGTCACTCGATAACCTGTATGATCACCTCAAGACAACGGGGTTGCTGGAACTGAAGATCATTCTGAAGACGGATGTTCAAGGTTCGCTCGAGGCAATACGGCACAGCCTTGATGGCCTCAAGAGTGACAAGATCTCGCTGACGATCATTCTGGGCGGCGTGGGCAACATCACGGCTAACGATGTGCTGCTTGCAAGTGCGTCGGACGCGATTGTTGTGGGATTCAACGTGTCAAAAGAGAATACGGTGGCCCAGATTGCGAAGCAGGAGGGGGTAGAGATCAGGCTTCACAGCGTGATCTACGAGCTGATTGATGAACTCCGGGACTCGATGACGGGCATGCTTGCTCCGAAACTCACGGAAAGTTACCTGGGCCGCGCACTTGTGCAGGAAGTGTTTGAGATCAGCAAGGTTGGAAGAATCGCCGGCTGCCTGCTTGCCGATGGACGCACTAGCTCGCGTGCACGAGCACGCGTGAAACGGGCTAACGAAACAATTTACGAGGGCTCCATCCAAACGCTGCGTCGTTTTCAGAATGAGGCTGCAGAGGTGAAGGAAGGACAGGAGTGCGGGATTCGGCTGGACAACTTCGAGACCTTCGAAAAGAACGACATGATCGAGTTCTATGATGTCGTGAAAACGGCGCAGTCTCTGTAGCATGCTTTACGGGCATGCGCCAGTAACCCCGAGCGGCCCGCCTGTTCTATTGCCATGAATCGTCGAATGACAAGAGTGAACGAGTTGCTGCGCCGGGAAATCGGCCTGGCACTGTACCGTCTGCTGAACCAGGATGGAATTGACCTGGCCAATATAACGGTGACACATGTGGTCACAAGTAGCGGCCTGCGGACGGCCCGCGTGCTTGTCTCCGTGCGGGGAGATGCTAAGAAAGCAAATAGTGCAATGGCTGCTTTGCGCGAGCGCCGTGGGCATATTCAGAAACTTATCAGCAAGAACGTGGTGCTGAAATACACGCCGCGCCTGACGTTCGGGCTGGATACGTCGCTGCAGGAGGGCGATCATGTTCTGGATATACTTAGAAATATAGACAATACGGAGCAGGAATATGACGGGGCAGATGAATCGTAGTCGACCGCGCCCGGTGGGAATCTATGACGGGGCCTTGCTGGTGGATAAAACGGCGGGTCCGACTTCGCATGATGTTGTGGACAGGATCCGACGCAGATTCAGGTTCGATAAGGTCGGCCACGGGGGTACGCTGGACCCGCAGGCCACCGGCCTGCTGGTGGTGCTTATCGAACGCGGAACTAAGATGTCTAACGAGTTCCTAACCTCGGACAAAACGTATCAAGGGGTGATGCGACTGGGAAGCTCCACCGATACGCAGGATGCGCAGGGGAAGATTGTTGCGGAAAACGATTGGAGTTCAGTTACGCGTGAACAGGTGGAGGCGGAGATGTCCGCACTGATCGGGGACCTGATGCAGACCCCGCCGATGGTATCGGCTGTCAAGAAGGATGGAGTGCCCCTCTATAAACTCGCACGCAAGGGCAAGACCGTGGAACGTAACCCCAAATTGATCCACATATACGAATTCAATCTCAGGGATTTCTCCCCTCCCCTTGTCTCCTTCGTGCTGAGATGTACAAAGGGGACCTACGTTCGGACGCTCTGCTCAGATATCGGCGAGAAACTGGGCTGTTTCGCGCATCTGGCGGAGTTGCGAAGGACAAGGGCCGGCAGAATGAACGTCGAGAATGCTGTGCCGTTCAACAGGGTTCTTGAAATGACCCAGGACGAGCTTCTTCCGTATATCATTCCTCTGCACAAGATCGGCGTGACTACCTGACCCTATTCTCGGTGAGGAACCGGATCAAACACGACCCCTGACGGAATCGCAGCCAATGCAACTGAGAATGCTGTATGGATCT
Source organism: Lentisphaerales bacterium (assembly GCA_004525935.1). Taxonomy (GTDB): domain Bacteria; phylum Verrucomicrobiota; class Kiritimatiellia; order SPBP01; family SPBP01; genus SPBP01. The sequence continues at coordinate 2,529 of SPBP01000210.1, forward strand.
GAGAATGCGAACACACCGCCCAAAGCGGTGTGTATCGCTGTGGGCTTCTTTGACGGGGTTCATCTTGGTCACCGCAAGGTGCTCGAAAGCGCCATTGCCTGCGCCCAAAGGTTGAATGGACTGGCGTGGGTCGTTACCTTCAACTCGCATCCACTGCAACTGCTGCGCCCACAACAAGCTCCCGGTCTCCTGACTTCAACACGCCACAAGATCCAGATGCTGCGTGAACTGGGGGCTGATGCCTGCCTGGCTATGGATTTTACGCCGGCTCTCGCAGAAACAACACCTTCGGACTTCGTGAGCCAGCTCAAGAATGGCATTTCGGGACTTCATGGCATATCAGTGGGTCAAAACTGGAGATTCGGCAAGGGCCGCGCGGGAAACGCTGAGCTGCTCGCTGAGGTGGCAAACGGTCTGAACGTGCAAACATCTATCGCCGAACCGATGCTCTGGCGCAATGCGCCGGTTTCAAGCACGAGAATAAGAGGCTGCGTCTCGTCCGGAGAACTCGAGGATGCCGCGGCAATGCTCGGTCGAACGTTCAGTATCCTCGGAACAGTGGAACAAGGTCGCGGTACAGGACGAAAGCTGGGTTACCCAACGGCTAATGTGGCTGTGGAAGGTGAAGTACTGCCGCCCAATGGCGTCTATGCAGCGCACGCAGAGATTGACGGAACAAGGCATGATGGGGTTGTAAACGTGGGCATACACCCGACTTACGAGGGAAGCAAGAGCGGAGCAAGCGCACCACCATGGGTGGAACTGCACCTGCCGGGTCTCAACGCCGATCTCTATGGTCGGGATGTAGAGGTGTCTTTCGCTTTTCGGTTGCGCGAAGAACGCAAGTTCAACTCTGACCTGGCCCTGAAACGGCAGATATCTTTAGACGTGGCGCAAGCTCTCTCAATGCTTCGCAATGACTCGTCGGAATAAATACATCCGAGAATGCTTTACATCCCCCCAGCGTTATGTATATAGTCGATCAACAATAAATACCTGTGGAACAAACAAGAAAGGAAGGCAGGTTGCAGATTTATGGATGCGGCAACCAAAGCCAAGGTTAAGCAGGACTTTCAGACCCACGAAGCTGATTCGGGGTCAAGCGAAGTTCAGATAGCCCTGCTTAGCAAGCGTATTGATGAGCTGACGGAACATCTCAAGTCTCATCTAAAAGACCACAGCTCTCGCTATGGTTTGATAAAAATGGTCAGTGCTCGTCGAAAACTGCTGGATTACCTGAGCAGAAAAGACGTGAAGAGCTACAACCAGGTTATCAAGCGCTTGAAACTCAGAAGATAGACCGCAACTGTGTCTTGGCAGTGGCTCCCCCCCCTGTGGCACTAGTCCCCAGCTTGCGCACTGTTCGGTACCCGGATGGTACTATGCAATGCGCTCGGATAGACACGAGTGCTGAGACGAGGACAGCCACGCGCGCTTCATCGCTGAATCACATCCACCTTCAACAACAGAAAAGAGCAAAGGAAGAAAGTAAATGAAAGACGCAAAGACAGTAGTATTGGACATAGCAGGCAAGACATTGAAACTCGAGACAGGCGTCCTCGCCAGGCAGGCGGCCGGATCCTGTGTGGTTTCGCTGGGCGAAACGGTCATCTTCTCGGCAGTAACAGCCAGCAAATCGCCGAGAGAAGGGATCGACTACTTTCCGCTCCAGGTGGAATACCGCGAAAAGTACTATGCCGCAGGTCGTTACCCAGGCGGATACATCAAGCGTGAGGCGAGACCTTCCGAAAAAGAGATTCTATCCGCACGATTGACGGACCGTCCGCTCCGCCCGCTGTTCCCGCAAACATTCAGGAACGACGTGCAGATAAACAATATGCTGCTTTCATACGACGACGAGAACGATTCTGATATCTTGAGCATAGTGGCCGCGAGTACGGCGCTGCTTCTATCAGAACTCCCCCTGTTCGCGCCCGTTGCGGCCGTGCGCGTCGGGCGTGTGGACGGCAAGTTCATCGTGAACCCAACCCACAAGGAGCGAGCACAGAGCGATCTCAACCTTGTTTACGCAGCTCTGCGCGATGCGCCTCTCATGATTGAAGGAGAGGCCCAGGAGATTCCTGAGGCAGATCTTGTAGCGGCCATGAAGGTGGCTCACGAGGCTACAACCAAAATTATAGACGGACAGCTCGAACTGCGTCGCAAGGCCGGCCTGCCAGACAAAGTCTTTGTTGAGGAACCCGGGGATACATCTCTTCTGGATGCGGCCAGGGATCTTTCGGGCAGCGACCTGGCAGAGACCTTGATGATCGCCGGAAAGGTCGAGAGGGGCGAGAAGGTTGCGGAGCTTTCCGCGAACCTCGAAGCGAAACTGCTGGAACGCTTCCCCGAAATGACAAAGGAACAGTTCCGATCGGCATCTGATGAATTGCAC
>SPBP01000487.1 GCA_004525935.1 Lentisphaerales bacterium
GCGATCCATCCTATTTCGTGTGGCACTTGAAAACAGGAATCCGACACGTGCCCGTCACATGGCTTAATCTCGCCGTCGATCACCTGCACGAAGAGACGCGTACCAAAGAAAACTGGTCTCGTGAGTTGCGCACAAGCTTTCAGTTTACACCGCGCATTCGTTCGGGACAATGGACAATCAAGGATCGCAATCGCTTCGAATACGGCAATTTCGAGTCGCCGAAAGATGATCGGTGGCGTTACCGAAACAGTCTAATGCTGTCTCATCCGCTGCCATGTCTGTCCTGCAGCGGATATGTTTCCGAAGAGTGCTATTACGACTTCTGGGCTGAACGCTGGCCGAAATACCGGACGACCATTGGTATAAAAAGCAAAACAACGTCGTGGCTCGATATGGATCTCTACTGCCGCTGGGATGTCATTGAGGATTCAACGAATTATGACGATTGGGACTCCGTACAGATTATTGGCATTAAGCTGGCAGTCGACACTGATAGACTCACAAGTCGATAACACGAGGAGGGACGCGCTGAACACCACAGCCCATTTTCAGCTGAGAAGATTTCTGGCGCGAATAGGATTGCTTTGTGTATCGGGCTTCATTTTTCTTGTTGTCTGGACGTTAGTGTCACTTTTCGTCACCCACGTCAGAGGGGCGCCCTTTCCAGGGCCGCTTGAAACCATCGCGTCGTTCTACAGGCTTCTGACGAACCGGGAAACCATCTATCAACAGACGATCTGGATTCATATTCGGCATAGTATGGGGCGCTGGTTGCTCGGCTACAGCATAGCCATCGTGCTCGGTGTTGCAATGGGTGCGTTTCTAGGAAGTGTGAAGACGGCCCATGCTGTTTTCATGCCACTGGTTTACACACTGCAACTCATTCCCGGCATCGCATGGATACCAATCGCGCTGCTGCTGTTCGGCCTCGGCAATCCCTCAACTGTCTTCATGGTCAGCATGGTTGCCGTGAGTCCCATCATCATCAACACGGCAACGGGAATCCGAAGTACACCGCAACGATACCTGTGGGCAGCGCGCATGATGGGGGCAGGACGCGTCCGGATATTCTTCGAAATTGTGATTCCAGCGTCTGTGCTGTCAATACTGAGTGGGCTCAGGATAGGACTGGCCAATGCATGGCGGGTACTGGTGGCGGCGGAGATGATTGTCGGAACCGGGATCGGGTTGGGTTACATTATTATCGAGTCCCGATGGTCTCTCAATTTTAAGGACGCCTTTGTGTGCATCATGATCATCTGCCTGATCGGGTTGACGGTAGAGAAAGTTATTTTCGGCGCAATAGAAAAATGGGCAATGCGCACCATGGGTTTCTCGAGGGAAGAACCATGACCCTGATACGTTGTGAAAATGTGACAAAAGTGTTTGCCGCCCGCAATCGTGGAATGTGCGTGACCGCGATCCGGGATCTCACGTGCGAAATTCGAGACGGTGAGTTTGTGTGTATTCTCGGGCCCAATGGTTGCGGCAAGACGACGTTTCTGCATATGCTGGCCGGTTTTGAAGCGCCGACGCAGGGAACGATACGGCTTCGGGACACGGAGATCCGCGGACCCTCCCCCGAACGCGGTATGGTCTTTCAAGAACTCAGTCTCTTCCCCTGGAAAAGCGTTATGGCCAATATGGAATTCGGTCTCAAGGTGCAGGGATGGGATCGGACACGGCGGCGTGAAGTCGCAATGGAATACCTTGACCTTGTGGGACTTCATGATTTCCGTTCAGCGAAACTTCATGAATTGTCCGGAGGAATGCAGAAGAAGCTTGCCATGGCCAGAACCATGGTTCTGGACCCTGACATTCTTCTGATGGACGAGCCGTTTGGATCGATGGATGAGCAAACGCGTGCTCAACTTGATGCAGAACTCCTGAGAATATGGGGAAGTCGCAGGAAGACCGTCGTTTTCGTCACCCACAGTATTGAGGAGGCGCTGACTCTGGCAGACCGGATTCTGCTGTTCACGGCCCGACCAGGAACTATCCGGCTCAGTTTGGATCTCAATATGCCCAGACCCAGAAACACTTTCACCCCCGATATGATCGGGCTCAGAACA
>SPBP01000105.1 GCA_004525935.1 Lentisphaerales bacterium
AGGACGAGGACGATTTGCAGAATAGGGCCAGTGCGCCACCGCTAAGGTTTTTCAGCGGAATCTATTATAAGGGCTGACCCCAGGAGGGCACTGGGTTTTCAAGACCCGTCCAGGGGGCCGAGCATGCACCTTATTGAAACAGCGCCATGGACAGGTATCGTTCGCCGGAATCCGGAAGGATGACTACAATCGTCTTGCCATCGAATTGACCGGACTTTGCCAGCCTCGCAGCTACCGCAGTTGCAGCGCCGCTTGAGATTCCAGACAGAATACCCTCTTCGGCAGTCAGCCGACGCGCGTATTCCATGGCTTCTTCATTACTGACCCGCTCAACACGGTCTATGATCGAAAGATCCAGAACGTCGGGTATGAAGCCGGCGCCTATTCCCTGTATTGTATGCGGCCCGGGCTTCAACGGCTGGCCCGCCATTGACTGGCTGATTACCGGACTGCTCTCCGGCTCAACCGCCACCGAGATGACCGCACGGCCCATCTGGTTCTTCAGATATCGTGATATCCCCGTGATCGTACCACCCGTGCCAACACCGGAAACCAGAACATCAATTTTGCCATCCAGCGCGTCCCATATTTCCGGTCCGGTCGTCTTTTCATGAATCCGCGGGTTTGCCGGATTCTTGAACTGCTGAGGCATGAAGTACTTCGTCGGATCAGCCGCAGCTAGTTCCTCTGCCTTTGCAATTGCGCCCGACATCCCCTTCGCTCCGTCGGTCAACACTACCTGCGCACCAAATGCCTTCAGGATCTTCCTGCGCTCCATGCTCATCGTTTCCGGCATTGTGAGCACCACCTTGTAACCGCGTGAAGCTCCGACGAATGCCAGTGCAATGCCGGTATTCCCACTAGTCGGCTCAACTATGTCCACACCCGGCTTCAGCACACCCCGCTCCTCGGCATCCCATATCATCGCTGCGCCGATCCGGCACTTAACCGAATACGCCGGGTTGCGCCCTTCAACCTTGGCCATCACAGTCACATTGGATCCCGCAATCTTCTGCAACTGAACAAGCGGTGTGTTCCCTATCGACAACGAGTTGTCCGCGAAGTATTTCATGATCTGCCCCTTTCACCTCTGAAACTTTCTTCAAAATACTTGTTGCTTTCCTATCCTCACAAGTAGAATATATGACTATGTCGATCATGTCAATCATGCTTTTTGTGATTTTCTTAGGATCCTGAATATCAGGGATACAGGACAGGTAAAATGCTGAAGTTGTCGACAAAGAGTAGGTATGCGGTTCAGATAATGGTCCATCTTGCTATGCAACGCGGGACCGGACCGGTTCAGAAGAACCAGATCGCTCGAGCGGAAGCAATCACACCGGACTACGTCGAACAGATCCTCGTGAGACTACGAGCCGCTGGGCTGGTCTCCAGCCAGCGTGGCGTCAAGGGCGGGTTCGTGATCGCCGTGGACCCGGCGCGAACGACGGTGGCGGCAATCATTAGCGCCATGGAAGGCGCAATATCGTTGGTCCCCTGCCGGGAGAGCAACTGTGATCGTGGCACGATATGTGTAACCCGTCCTTTGTGGGAACGGGCATCGGCCGCACTTGAACAGGTTTTCGCTGACGTCAGCATTCAGGATCTGGCGAATCAGGCGCGCACGGTCCGTGATTCAAAATCTTCGAGTTTCCAGATATAGGTGATGTGCTAACATTCTTTCCGTCAAGTTGACGGGGGGCAAATAGAGAGGAGCAAGTCGATGACAACCAACTCAGTGAATCCAGAAACCCTGGCGCTACATGCAGGTCAAGTCCCGGACCCGGTAACAGGTGCGAGGGCAGTGCCGATTTACCAGACAAGTAGTTACGTATTCAAAAACGCCGAGCATGCAGCAAATCTTTTCGCGCTGAAGGAATTCGGCAACATCTATACGCGCTTGATGAATCCCACGTCCGACGTGGTCGAGAAGCGGATTGCCGCGCTTGAAGGCGGAACGGGCGGCTTGCTCTGCGCGAGCGGGATGTCCGCGATATTCCTGGCCATCCACAACATTGCGGGTGTCGGCGATCACATTGTCAGTTCGTCATCGCTCTATGGGGGCACGGAAACCTGCTTCCGCTATACACTGCCGAAACTGGGAATAGACGTAACGTTCCTGGACGGCATGACGCCGGAAAACACGAAGGCTGCCATCAAGCCTAACACAAAGGCGGTTTATCTGGAGAGCGTCGGAAATCCGAAGGGTGATGTTCTTGACCTGGAAGGCATCGCTGCTGCCGCTCATGCAGCCGGCGTTCCGGTGATCGTCGATAACACGTTTTCCCCGATACTGTGCAGGCCAATCGAGCACGGTGTGGACATAGTTGTCCATTCCTGCACGAAATGGATCGGAGGCCACGGCACATCGATCGGAGGCATAATTATCGATGGCGGCAAGTTCGACTGGTCGACCGGCCGGTTCCCGGAATTCACAACCCCTGACGACAGCTATAACGGTATCGTTTACTGGGATGCACTCAAGGCTGTTCCCGGAATGGGCAACGTGGCCTACATAATCAAGGCACGGGTACAGGGAATGAGAAACCTGGGCCCCTGCCCCAGCCCGTTCAATGCGTTCCTGTTCCTGCAGGGACTCGAAACATTGCCCCTCCGTATTCGTCAGCAGAGCGCTAACGCACTCGAACTGGCAACCTGGCTCAAGGACCAGAAGAAGGTCAAGTGGGTCGTCTACACCGGCCTGCCCGAGCATCCCTATCACAAGATCGCCTCGAAGTATCTCAAGGGCGGCTACGGTGCCGTGCTCGGATTCGGTATCCAGGGTGGCCGTCAAGCGGGTGAGAAGTTCATTGACTCAGTCAAGCTGGCCAGTCATCTTGCCAACGTCGGTGATGCAAAGACGCTGGTACTGCATCCTGCCTCTACAAGTCATTCACAGATGTCAGAGGAAGCGCAACGTGCGGCCGGTGTCACGCCCGAATTTGTGAGGGTTGCGGTCGGGCTTGAGAATATGGATGATATCAAGGCCGACTTCGACCAGGCGCTGAAGCAGAGCTGATCCTCGTCGGTCACGCCGGACGAAATCAGACAATGCACTTGCAGACCAACGCGGACGGAACGCGGCCAGGCCGAATTGCCATAGCCATGAGCGGCGGCGCCGATAGCTCAGCTGCCGCCGCAATACTTGTCGATCGTGGTCATGAGGTCATCGGATTCACTGCCCGCATGTGGAATGACGGCTCCCGCTGCTGTTCCGAGGAAGATGTCGTGCGTGCGCGTGAAGTGGCATGGTTCCTGGGCATTCGCCATCACGTACTGAATGCAACTGAGATCTTTGCCCAGGAAGTCGTGGACCCGTTCGTAGCGGAGTACGTGAACGGGCGCACGCCATCCCCGTGCATAAACTGCAACGAGATGGTGAAGTTCGGTCTGCTTCTGAGAAGGGCCGTACAGCTTGACTGTGCTGCGCTTGCAACCGGACATTACGCGCGGGTTGTTTCAGATAGCGGCTTACACTCCCTCTTCTGCGCAAGGGATACAACCAGAGACCAGTCGTACTTCCTCCATAGACTCTCACAGGAACAGTTGTCTCGCTCAGTCTTTCCGCTGGCAGACTTGATGAAGAAGACCGAGGTGACCGACTACATTGCCAGACGCGGACTGCCGGTTCAGAATCGACCGGAAAGCCGCGATGTGTGTTTCGTGCCTGACGGGAACTACGCAGGTTTCGTAGAAACACGGATGCCGGAAGCGCGAAAGCCCGGCCCTGTTCTTGACATATCCGGCAGAACACTCGGTCTACACCAGGGCGTTCACAGGTTCACAATTGGACAACGACACGGACTCGGCGTGTCCGCACCGGAACCGCTCTACGTTATTCGGATCGACAAGCGGAACGGTGCAGTGGTGGTCGGAAGCAGAGAACAAGTCATGAGTCGAAGTTGCGATGTCGAGGATATCAACTGGATCTCAGGGACCCCACCTGACTTCAGCAGATTGTACGAGACACGTATCCGATACAATCATGCGCCCGAGCCCGCAACACTTAGTCCTGTCGGCGACGGTGTCGTGCATATTAGCTTTGTCGAACCGCAGTTCGCCATTACGCCCGGCCAGGCGGCGGTGTTTTACGACGGGCAACAGGTGGTTGGTGGGGGATGGATCGCATCGCCGCTGACAGCGTAGACACGATAAATGGAGTTGCAAATGAAACTTGCCGTTAACGGATGTTCATACGACTATGAAGGCCCTTGCACCATTGGCGCATTGCTTGAAGATATGCACGCAGATTCTGCTCGTGTTGCCGTTGTCCTCAACGGTGACATTATACGCAGGCAAGATATCGCGACGTGCCCGGTGAAGGAAGGCGACACTGTGGAAGTTGTAACATTTGCCGGTGGCGGCTGAACGACAGACAAAAGAACCTTTTGAAATAATATCGCAACCGCCGATGAACACTAACGACACTTTGAAGCTGGGCACGTTTGAGTTTCAATCCAGGCTCTTGCTGGGCACCGGCAAGTTCAGCGACACTGTGACAATGGTGTCCGCAATACAGGCTTCCGGCACACAGCTCGTTACCGTGGCTCTCCGCAGGTTCAATCCCAACAGTCCATCGGACGATCTCTTTGGCCCACTGTCTCAGCTCAGCGGCATAAGCATCATGCCCAATACATCGGGAGCCCGCGATGCTGCGGAGGCCGTGCGCGCCGCCATGCTGGCCCGTGAACTCAGCGGCAGTCCTTTCATCAAGCTTGAGATCCACCCCAATCCAGATCATCTCATGCCCGATCCCATCGAAACATATGAAGCGGCGCGCGAACTCGTTAAGGAAGGCTTCGTTGTCTTGCCATACATGCCGGCCGATCCCGTTCTCGCCAGGCGTCTCGAGGATGTCGGTTGTGCAGCGGTGATGCCGCTTGGCTCCGCCATTGGCAGCGGGCGCGGCCTGAAAACAGCGGATCTCATCTCTTTGATCGTCAAAGAGAGCAACGTTCCCGTCATTGTGGATGCAGGACTCCGTTCACCTTCCGAGGCCGCGGCCGCTATGGAACTCGGCTGCAGTGCTGTACTGGTAAATAGCGCCATTGCCGCCGCGGAAGATCCTGTGGCCATGGCGAAGGCCTTTGCACTGGCAGTTCAGGCTGGGTTCGCAGCAAGGAAGGCTGGGCTCATGGCAGAAACCGCAACCGCTTCGGCAACAAGTCCGCTCACATCTTTTCTTTCGTCCGGAGCGCAATGACCACTGTATTACCCTCCTGGCTTGACGTAGGCGAATGGCCGTCACGTTCGTCAGCAACCGGCGATGCCGCCACACTCAGCGCAATCGGATCGGAATCAGTGGGCATTCGTGAGTTTGCCTCCCTCATATCCCCGCACGCCGACAGGTTCCTGGAAAATATGGCACAGCGCGCCATGGCGATGACTCGCCGTCACTTCGGCAGGACAATCTCGCTATATGTTCCGCTGTATCTTTCGAACCATTGCCAGGGCGGCTGTGCATACTGCGGATTTGCCTCCGATCGCTCGATACCGCGCCATAAGCTTGATCGCGCAGTTCTTTTGTCCGAACTGAAGGAGCTGAAGGGAATGGGGTTCGAGAACCTGCTTCTTCTGACCGGTGAGCGAACGGAGGAATCCGGCTTTGACTATCTGCTCGAATGCGTTTCACTGGCCTCACGTCATTTTCATAATGTGACGGTGGAAAGCTTTGCGATGACTGCGGCAGAATATGCCCGGTTGGTTAAAGCCGGATGCACAGGTATAACGTTATACCAGGAAACCTACGACCCGACCGCCTACTCCGTCTTCCATCGGTGGGGTCCAAAGCGCGAGTTCCTGTTCAGGCTCGAGGCGCCGGAGCGTGCGCTCGCTGCAGGCATGAGGACAGTCGGTCTCGGGGTTCTGTTCGGGCTGGCCGATCCGATCCTGGACTGCCTCCGCCTGTACCGCCATATTCATCATCTCCGAAAGAAGTTCTGGCAGGCTGGTGTGCTCGTGTCATTCCCTCGCATCCGAACGCAGCAGGGCGGATTCCAGGCCCCCTGCCCCGTCAATGATACTGCCCTGGCCAGGCTGATATTCGCGTTCCGACTGGCTCTTCCCGAAACCCCGCTCGTGCTTTCCACGCGCGAGTCACCCGCCTTCCGCGACGGCATTGCGGGAATTGGCATAACAAGAATGAGTGTCGCCAGCAGAACTACCGTCGGTGGGTATTCCGCCCCACCGCCCGGCGATACCGGTCAATTCGATGTCAACGACCAGCGCGACGTCACAACTTTCTGCCAGGCACTGAGGGCGAAGGGGCTGGAGCCGGTCTTCAAGAACTGGGACTCCGTGTTCCAGCCCTCATCGGATCTCGTACCCGCTGACGCCGGCTGAGTCTTTCGCCCCCTTCGCCATGTGGACTTGTTTTCGTCCTGGATATCCTGCAATATCCTGTGGTAGCTACAACGAACACGGACTATATAATGGCGATTTCCGACGGTCGACTCGCGAGCCAGGACATCACGCGGATCAAGCGCGTGACATGGAGTGGACTGGTCATTAATGCCGGCCTGTCCCTGCTCAAGTTCATTGTCGGTATAGCAGGAAGAAGCCAGGCTGTTCTAGCCGATGCCGTGCATAGCGTCTCCGATATGTCCACCGATGTTGCGGTCATAATAGGGGTCAAGTTCTGGTCAGCCCCGCCTGACGATAATCATCCTTTCGGACATCGCCGTATTGAGACGATAGTAACTACCGGCATTGCGCTGGCGCTCGGTTTCGTTGCCGTCGCGCTTGGATACGAAGCGATGATTACTCTTCGTGACACTCACATCGCTCCTCCGGCCTGGATCGCTGCGGTAGGACCTGCCGTTTCGATTGCCGCCAAGGAAGCTTTGTACCGATGGACCGCAACGGTCGGCACACGCGCACGTTCTCCGGCAGTAGTGGCAAACGCCTGGCATCACAGGTCGGACGCCTTGAGCTCGGTACCGGCGCTGCTTGTCGTGATAGTCTCCCGCATCAAGCCGCAGTGGGCGTTTCTGGATCATATCGGCGCCTTCATTATCTCTCTGTTCATTCTGAAAGTTGCCTGGGACATAGCGAAGCCGGCATTGCTTGAGCTGAGTGGCCAGGGCGTCTCACGTGCAGACCGGCTCAGAATAGAATCCGCCGTGATGGCCGTGGAATACGTCAGGGAACTTCACGCGTTGCGTACGCGAAAGTATGGCTCCGGAATATTCGTGGATCTGCACCTGCTCGTGTCCGGCGATATGACCGTTCGCGATGGTCACGACGTCGCGGAAAACGTCAAACGCAAGTTGCTCTCCGATGATCCTTCCATCTCGGATGTGCTCGTGCACATTGAGCCTTGCGACTGATCTGAGGGGTTCGCCATTTGTGACCCGACCTCGCCTTCCGTGCCTTCGTCGGGTCCTTCCCCCCCGTTCAGACTTGCGCTTCAGCCGGAGACATCTTGGCCATTCCCCCTTACCCGGCACTCAAGGGAGGCTCCGGATGGGGCGCCGAGCATATGCACGGATCGGAAATCGCTTTTGCGGGGTACTTCCGGATACGGGACTCATGAGGCATGTTCACGGGGAATATCGTGTCTGAACAGACTCGGCAAGTCAAGCGGGGGTGGTGAGATCAAGCGCCTCTTCCAGAAACATGATCGTGCCGAATCCGTTCAAGTTCAGACACGAGTGGCGCCCAGTATTCACGATCCCGCGCTCGCTCAGTCGCCTCTTCTTCTGCCAGTCCGGCCTGAACGGCTTCAACACCACCGATTCGCACGACACCAAGCAGAGGACGATCTTGAACCACCATGGCAAAATCAACGGGGTATTCCGTCGCCAACTTGACGAGTATCGACGGCGTGCGGGCCTCCCTGAACCAGAACCGAATCTGCTCCTGATTGGGATCTTGTCTGTTGGCTTCATAGTTTGCTTCTATCAAACGACGAAGCATCAGCCAGTCTTTGTCACGCTGGGTCTTCTTAGCCTGGACCAGATCCGGGAGCGCCAGCAAATCGAACGCATCCCCTGATTCTGTAGTCACCGTCGTTCGACGCGCCCACAAATCCTCGAACCCATCCACTCCGCGCAAGACCGACATCACATCAATCCGGATCCCTGCAACATCCTTTCGACGGCACCTGAAATGGATGGCATGTCCACGAT
>SPBP01000414.1 GCA_004525935.1 Lentisphaerales bacterium
CCACCGCCTGTTCCGTCACGGTTTACGGCTCCGTTGGCGCTCGTGAGTTCCATTCCATTCAACAGCAACCTGAAATAGCTATAGCCTGAACCGTCGACGTATGCATAGTCGGCATCCGCGGTCATCCTGCACCATGAGCCCGTAGAAACCGGGGCATTCGTAAAACTGTACCAGCCCACAAGCCTCCTGCCGCCAAGACCTCGTTGCCGCACACTCACCTGTCCGTTAGTCGCAACGTAGAAAGCCATATGCACGCCATTGGCCACATCTCCGAGCGCTATGCTGGTACCATTGCCCATGATAAGCACATCGGTCCACAGGTCGGACGTAACCGGTGCTTCAATGCGGTTCGTAATCAGAGCTTGTGTTTCGAGCACGTATGAGTGGTTTATCAGCAATGGGAAGAGCGAAGCGTAGCCGCCTGGATAGTCTGACTTTACGATCCTGGTAGCGTCAACAGGGCCATACCATCCATTTGTTCCCGCGAGGAACTAATTCCGGCTGTAGCCTTCGAAGCCCTCCGCATAGGGAACACCGTTGGTAGTATTTGCCCTCGCTGCCAGACCAACAGTCAGGGCTACCAGCGCGAGCGTGATAACCAGATCATTATTGCGACACATTTCGGAACCTCCACATTCAAAAGGAATACCCCTGACCATGCTCCAGTGAAGCTGCAACAACGAACCGATCATATCAAGGACTCGTTGCGCCGGCCAGCTCTTTCCGGCCAGGGACGTACGTTTCCCGTGCCCTTTCCACAGTTGATGGCTGCCGGCAAACTCTTGTCTATTCAATACACACAGGGGCACAGCGGTCATACCGAAATTGGCCGCCTATTCAGGAAAAGAGTACGCACTTGAAGTGACTGACAATCTATGGCAACGTGCCATTAGATGAATCGGCATAAAGATCCTGATTTGAGGGGCTCTGCTTTTTGCTGCGGCAATTCGAGCATTGCCGACGCGCGCATTCCTGGAGAACGATCATATGAGTAGGCTGAAAGAGTCGATGTGCGAAGCTGGCGCCTTCGTTGTGACCTGCGAATGCGTTCCCGGGCGCGGCCCCAGGGGCAAGAGTATTGACGAAATCGTAGAGTTCGCGCGAGAGGCCGTGTCTACCCGGCTTCCCATACACGCTATCAGCACTACATGCAATCCGGGCGGAAACCCCGCCATCAGCCCTGACATCCTCGGTGTTGAGCTTGAGGAGGTGGGAATCGAAACGCTCATCCACTTCTCCTGCGCAAATGCGAACAGAAACACCATTGAAGCCAGGGCAACCGCGCTGGCGAGGAACGGAATGCAGAATCTGCTGGTCGTCAGCGGAGACTACCCGGTCGGCGGCTACCAGGGGATGGCCAAGCCAGTCTATGATCTGGATTCCGTTCAGACCCTCCGCTACCTCAAGGATATGAATAATGGGCTCCATGTGCCCGGAAGGAAGCCAGCAACATTCGACACACTACCCCAGACTGAGTTCTTCCTGGGCTGTGCGGTGTCCCCGTTCAAGTTGACCGAGTCCGAATTGATGCCGCAATTCTTCAAACTTGAAAAGAAGATCCAGGCCGGCGCCGATTTCATCATTCCTCAGCTGGGGTATGACGTCCGGAAGTTTGCAGAGATACTCAAGTATATGAAGTACAGGGGGATCGGCGTGCCGCTCATAGGCAGTGTTTATACCCTCAGCAGGCCTGTCGCCCGCTTCATGAACAAGGGCATGATTCACGGCTGCATAGTCACGGACGAACTTCTCAAGAAGATTGAAGACGAAGCCGAGGCTCCGGACAAGGGAAGAGCGGCCCGTATCGAGAGGTCGGCACAACTCATGGCCATCTTCAAGGGGCTGAAGTTTCAGGGCGTCCACATCGGCGGGTTCGGACTCAAGTGTGCCGATTATGCTAACATCATCTCGCGATCACAGGAGATCGGCGATAACTGGCGTGATTATGTCGAGAACTTCGGCTACAACCGCAAAGACGAGTTCTATCTCTTCCCAGAGGATCCTGATCTAACCTTTGATGAGGACAAGTTAGTTCCCGTAGAATCCGCACATCGACCGCGAAAGCCGGTTCACTTCATGATGAGCCTGCTTGTCCATCGCCTGGTGTTTAAGGAAGACACTCTCGGTTACAGGATGACACAGGGGCTATATCGTCTCATCTCGAAATCCTCCATTCTGTCCCGCATTGCCTATTTCTTTGAAAGACAGATCAAGTCACTTCTGTTCGAATGCCAGGAATGCGGAGACTGCGCCCTCTTCGACCTTGCCTACCTGTGCCCCATGTCGCAGTGCGCGAAGTTCCAGAGAAACGGTCCCTGCGGCGGCAGCACGAACGGCATGTGCGAAGCCGACGAGAAGAAGAAATGCGTCTGGCCGAAGGTCTACGCCCGCTATGCTGCGATACGCAAACTTGACAAGATCAGGCTGGACTATGTTCCGCCGGTAGACTGCTCCCTGGCCAAGACCTCTTCCTGGGAGAACTTCTTTCTTGGCAGAGATCATACCGCCAAGAAGCTCCAAGCTCTGCGCGAAGCAAAGAAGAACTGATCCGTTCCGA
>SPBP01000198.1 GCA_004525935.1 Lentisphaerales bacterium
CCGCCCAGCGCGCCCTGCACCAATGCGCCGGCATTCTGCGCGACGTTTTGCTTCACCGCCTCAAAAAGCACATCCCCGATGCCATCGACATCAGGCTCGGCAAGTGTGCCACTGACACCCAGGGGCAGAATCAGAACCGGCAGTGCCTGCAGCCCTGCAATCGGTTTACTGAACACAACATTGCTCAGCTCCAGACCGAACTGCGACACCTTATCGTCGAAAACCCCGTCGTTGCAGACCAGGTTGACCTTCAACGCGGCCGTCTGACAACTGCCTATCCCCGCCAGAATCAAGTACGGCTGCACAAAGCTGAGGTCCAGATTGCCTATATCCCCCGCTAGATCAAATGTCATCGCCATAGGATCGGTGATCGGAGAGATATTGCCCTCCAGATGCGTCTTGCAGACTTCCGTGTTGCCCGCAAGTGAGCCAGTAATCAGGATTGTGCCGCCATTCAACTCCTCAGTCTCGAACGTTGAAAGGTTCTTGATCGCTATTGCTGCCTTGATCGAAATGTTCTGCTTGCTCTTGTGATCGATGTAGTTGATCGTCTTGTTTATCGCCAGCGACTTGAGCACAGCCTGAGGAAGCTCGGTGGGCCCTTCTTTTGCAGGCTTCTCTTCCGGTGTTTCCTCGGGTTTCTCGGCCGGCTTCTCCTCGGGTTTCTCGGCCTTTTCCCCGCCACTCAAGGTATCTGCAAGCACCTTCAGGTTAACAAGGCCGTCGGCGTTCTTGACTATTGTCAATTCGGCGTCCTTGATTTCCACCTCGGCTATCTCGTAAATCTGCTCCTTGATGGCCTTCATGATCGCCACGTCAACCGCAGCCCGCTCAAGTGTGAACATGGCGGGTTCTTCGAATCCCTCGGGGTTACCAACTTTCACACCCGTGAACTCAACAGAACCTCCGAACAGATTCACACTGGCACCGGCTATATCGAGATCAACCTGCAACTTTGCTTCCGCCGCAGGAATCACGGCCTTCTGCAGGATATCTGCAAGTTTGTTCTTGAGAATGTAGTTCCCCACCATGACGGCAGCCACAATGGCAACCAGTAGGAAAACAACAATGCCACAACCTACCTTCTTCAACCGTTTCATCGTAACCTCCCCTTCGTCTGATGCATTCTGTAGATAATTATGCCCGTCACAGCGCCCATAAATTCTGTCTCAACACCCTGCAGAAGAATGGCTGTCTCCCCATATACTCACTCGTACACTCAAATCCCACATCTTTCATCCTTCCGCCCTCATCCTTCATCCCTGCAGTCCAGGCTCATAGCGACCTCGGGGCATGTGAATGGTGAATCGTATCTCGTACAGTTAACGCAACCCGCATACAGTTTGTGCATCAACTCCTCTTTACGCACCTCCGAAAAACCAAGTTTTCTGAAGAATTCGGGCGAAAACGTCAGGACAACAAGCCTTGTAGCGTTAAGAGGTCTGACGGATTCAATAGCTCGTTCGACAAGAAGACGAGCCAATCCTCGCCGCCTGTACGGATCCGCCACGGCAAGTGACTTTATCTCGATAGACGGATCCTTCGCAACACCTATCTCCGGAAGAATCTGCCACGAAACAGTACCTACGACCGCTCCGCCTGCTCGCCCGACAATAAACCGGTCGATATTCTGCACAATATCGCTGAGAGCGCGCGGCACAAGCTCCGCAGGATGATCCTTTATCAGTGCGAATATCGCTGCCGCATCATCGAACCCGGCGTGTCCGATATCAAAGGCGTCACTCTTCTTCATGTCCGACTCCTCGACGATTCCTGTATCCGTGTCAATCAGTGTAATCCGTGGTTGTATTGGCTTCTCTATTTTCGGCCGAATGGAGACAGCTCCCTCAATTTCTTAACAATGCGGGGCATATGTTTGAGAACATAGTCTATTTCCTGCTCCGTACTGTAACGGCTCAAGCTGAACCGAGTAGACCCGTGGGCTGCCGTGAACGGAACACCCATCGCCCTGATAACGTGGGACGGCTCAAGTGATCCAGACGTGCAGGCAGAGCCCGAGGAGGCAGCAATGCCAAGATCGTTCAAGTGCAACAGGATCGCTTCACCTTCAACGAATTCCAGACTCACATTGCTCGTATTGGGCAAACGATTTGCGGTACTGCCGTTAACGGTCGCATCCTCACACGTCGCAAGGATGCCTGCTTCGAGCTTGTCACGCAGGGCAGCCAACTTCGATGTTTCATGGGGCATCCACTCGGCTGCAAGCGTACATGCGCGCCCCAACCCGACGATATAGGGCACGTTTTCGGTCCCGGCTCTGCGCCCGCCTTCCTGGTGGCCACCCAGCAGGAACGGCCTTACCTTAGTGCCCTTTCGTATATAGAGGGCCCCTATTCCCTTTGGCGCGTGCAACTTGTGCCCTGAGAGCGAGAGCAGATCCACCGGCACTGCGCGCAGGTCTATCGGCAGCTTGCCGACTGCCTGCACTGCGTCGACGTGAAGAACACCACCCACGCTCTTTACAATGTCTGCTATTTCCTCAATCGGGAATATCACACCCGTCTCGTTATTTGCCCACATGATGCTTACAAGAACCGGCACTCCTTCAATTGCCTTCCGGAGATCGTCCAGATCAAGTTCTCCAGCCGAATCCACTCCAAGCTCTACGACATCATATCCTGCATCGCGCAAGTGCCGGCAGGTAGACAGGACCGCGGGATGCTCGACCCTCGTGGTGACAATGCGGGGCCTTGTTCCGAACGCTTCCACCGCACCACGAATCGCCGCATTGTCACTTTCGCTTCCGCAACTGGTGAAAACTATCTCGGATGCATCTGCCCCAAAGAGGGACGCGACCTCGGCTCTTGCCTTGTCAATGTACCTGGCCACCTGCCCGCCAAAGGTATGTATGCTCGACGGATTGCCCCACATGTCGCGCAGAAAGGGCATCATCGCATCAAGAACTTCCGGTGCAACTTGCGTCGTGGCATTATTGTCCAGATATACGTTTTTCAATCTGTTTCCCCCTCAACAACCAGATTGACAGAGACGAACTCGCGCAGCTTGGCCTCAACAACATCTTTCAGAGTGTATTGCGCAACCTGACAGTTGGCGCACATGCCCCTTAACGCAACAATAACGCGATCCCCTATCAGATCCACCAGTTCTATGTCGCCACCGTCCCGTTTCAAGGCCGGCCGTATTTCCCGCTCTATCGTCTGCTCTATAAGCCGAAGCTTCTCAATGTTTGTCAGTTTCTTCGACGGAGGCGTAGCTTCATCAGCTTGCTCTTTTGAGGTCATCTCGATGCGCACGCTTTCAAGGATGCGCTGAATATCGCCTTTACAGCCGCCGCAACCCCCGCCGGCCTTCGTATAGTTCGTGACTTCCTCGACCGACACGAGACTGTTATCCCTGACTACCCGCTCGATCTCCTCTTCAGTCACCCCGAAACAGGTGCAGACAACCTTTCCTTCAAGCATCACTCGCCCCGACTTGCCGGTCCGGTAATTCGCGATTGCGCCGTCCAGGGCTTCTCTCCCCATTACAGAACAGTGCATCTTCTGCTCCGGCAGGCCGCCCAGATATTCCGCAATATCCTGATTGGTAACCCGTTCAGCCTCGTCCAGCGTCAAGCCTTTGATCATTTCTGTCAGGGCCGAAGAAGATGCTATCGCGCTTGCACAGCCGAACGTCTGGAACTTGGCATCGGCTATCTTACCTTCCTTGTCCAGCTTGAACGTGAGTTTGAGCGCATCGCCACAGGCCATAGAACCAACTTCCCCTACACCATCGGCATCTTCGATCGCGCCCACGTTACGAGGATTTCTGAAATGGTCCATGACTTTTTCGGAATAGTTCCACATCGTCTGGTCAACTCCCTTACTTTGTTTCCTCTACCACGGCTACGCACCCGCTCCTCATTTCAGAAGTTCTGCACGCGCGGGCACTGAAGCTAGCGCCGCCTCGATCTCCTTGAATTCCGCACTGCTCCGATCCGTGACAAGAGCAAGCGCTTTCAGATAGTAGCCTCTAGCCTCTTCAAAAGCACGTTGCGCTCCATCCTCATCCCCGTCCGTGGCGAGCAGCTCTCCTATCCGCCGGGCGTTCAACCCGAGCAAAATCCAGTTCGAAACCTTCCGCTGGTTCATCGGGTCGATCTGATACTCTGAATCAGAGCCCTTAACAAAATCCATGAACTTCCGGAATCCTGCAGCAGCCTCCCTGTTTCGTCCTTCGGCCTGATGCTTATGGGCTTGCACCTTAGATTTAAGCATCGCATGCCACGCCTCGTCCTCGCCCGGTATGCCACGGTCCAGAACGTCAAGAGCCAGGTCGTAGTCCTTCAAGATGAAGCAACCATCCATTATCAGCATAGCTGCCGAGCGTTTCTGGCCCTGCTCCCCGAGTCTCGAATAAAGCTCTTTTCCAATCTGCACAAACTCTCGAGCGCTCTGCTCATCTCCGCTTTCTGCACAAGCGTAAAACGCTTCCCGATAGGCTAGAAATATCTGCTCGGTGCTGAAGTCCGACCTCAGGAGTTCCAACAGCCGACTGTTCACCGCCGCCCAGTTCCCCCTCTTTACAGCCGTCGACACCCAGGTTCGGGCAGCCTTGCCATGACTGATCTCTTTCCCTGGCGAGTTTGAAAGAAGGAACTCGCACAGAGCGGCCAGGGCTAAAACATCGTCTTCGTTCGTGCAGCCCGCAGCCAACTGGTCCAGCGATGAGGCCACAGCCTGATCGCTGAGAAACTCAACTGACGACCTGATACTTTCAATTGCCTCACCGAACTTGCTGCCATACAGAAGCAGATCTACCTGGAGCATTCGTTCGAGTCCCCGAAGCGATTCATCCGCCGATGCCATTTTGCGGACCAGCTCGACTATATCCTCTGCCGCTTCCCCGTTATTGTTGTACGCAAGCCGCCTCATGGCATTCCGCACGATCATCCCCCGCACCGGATCAGAGCAACGCGACAGGCAGTCTGCCGCGACCGAGCTCAGCCTTTCTCGATCTCCGATGTCTGTGAGGGCACTCAAATAGTAGTCGTATGACATTCCCAGCAGTTCCACCGGAAGATCCTGTTCCAGCAGTAACCCACACCACCCAGCCAAAGCTTCGCCGCCGCCGTGATTCAACAGATATCGCTCTATGATCCCGAAGCACGATC
>SPBP01000071.1 GCA_004525935.1 Lentisphaerales bacterium
AGCAGCGCGAAGCGCACACTTAATCGTGTTCTTAATCGCCTTCTTTAACGGTTTCACTTAAACGACCCGCTTTATCGATGGCTGCCGATGGTCTCCGAAGTAAGAGCCAATGAAAAAACACCCGGAAAACCCGGAAGCGCCCCCGAATAGAGCGACCAGGTGGCGGAATTGGCATACGCATCGGACTTTCCGCCGGGGGCGGATCCCCTCCGGAGGCGGGCAGGCTGCCTCTGGCGGAAGAATCCGATGGGATTACTCCCTTGAGGGTTCGAGTCCCTCCCTGGGCACCATTTGAGCAGGGATTATGAACATTGAGGATGTGGAACCGCGAGTGGGTGTTTACGTTTTGCTCGGCGGTGGCAGTGGGTACATGTACAAGGGCAGCGCGAGAGACTTGCGCAAACGAATTGATGAACACATGAACGGCAGTGTTCCAAGGACGCGCAACAGGCGACCATTGAAGCTTCTGCTCGTTGAATACACTGCAGACTATACCGAGGCCCGGCAAGGGGAGAACTGGCTGAAATCAGGCCAGGGAAGAAAATGGCTCAAGGATTTGAATCAAGGTATCTGAGAAACTCATGAAGAATTCTTCAACACACCTCGTTGTTGCAACGCTAATAGTGCTCTGTCTCATAACCGGCTGCGCTCGCAAACCACCGGAGCGGCCGAACGTGATCCTCATCACAATAGACACACTTCGGGCGGATCACGTTTCTTGCTACGGTTACGAACGTGAAACAACACCCTTTCTTGATTCGCTGGCTGCAAGGGGTTCGCTCTTCCGCAACTGTCACGCACCACCGTGCTGGACCCCACCCTCAATGGCGTCAATCTTCACATCCGTCTACCCTAGAACTCACGGTGTCAGGCGCGGCGTTGCAAAAGAGCGCGAGATTCATGGCCAGGAAGTCCTGGATGAATCTTTCCTGACCCTTGCCGAATCTCTGAAGAAAGCCGGCTATCGCACGTTCGGCCTCTCGAGCAATGCCCACATGTCCAGGGAAACAGGCATGGCCCAGGGCTTCGACCATTTCGTGGCCCAATGGTTCTCGCAGGCGAAAGACATTCATGACGCCGCACTTGAGATCAAGGCCCAACTTCGTTCGGGAGAGCCGTACTTCCTCTGGATTCACTACCTGGATCCGCATTCTCCTTACCTGGCGCGTAAGCCCTGGATCGACACGTACGCGCGGCATCCGGAACACCTCGATGGCTGGACTGCAAAGACAATGGAAGCGATGCGCGCGGATTTTGGCCTGGTGAAGAACACTCCATCCATTCGTGAAACGCTCATCGATCTATACGACAGCGAAATCAGCCATACCGACCTGTTCATCTCGCGGTTGTTCGACGAAGTCGTTGACGACCGTAACGCATTAGTGATCGTCTCATCCGATCATGGTGAGGCATTCGCAGAGCACGACTTCCTCGGACATGCCCAGAGCCTTTACGTAGAAGAGCTCAAGGTGCCGCTCATTATCGCACTTCCTGACGATCAGGTCGCGGGCAAAGCCCTGACAGCTGCCGTGTCGACCGTCGATATATTCCCGACGGTTCTCGACGTGCTCGGCATAGAGATCCCGGCCGCATGCCGAGGCCGAAGCGTGCTCGGCCTGATGCGTGGCGAAGAGCCGGAGCCTCGCCCGCTTTTCGCGGAATTCGACAGGGGCAGGTCGCTTGCTGCGATCATACTCGACGACTGGAAACTGATTTCCGCACCGGAAGAAAGCACCACAGCATATCTCTTCGACCTCATCGTGGATCCCCGCGAACAGAACAATCTTGCGGGAACAGAATCAGCTAAGCAGATGCTGGATCGGCTGCAACCGGCGCTCGCCCGGTGGCAACGTGATAATCCGTCGTTTGATGCACCACGCGGGAAGATCAACCTTACCCCCGACCAGGAGAGAATGCTTCGTTCTCTCGGCTATCTGAGGTGATGCGAACGACCACAGGACCACGGGACCACGGGACTACTGATCTTCTCCCGCAGAGGCGAGAGGCCCTTTGAAAAGGGCATGAACCAACGGGGAAGAAGAAAGCCAAGAGTGACAACTTTGAATCAGTTGAGGTGGCTCGAGCCGTCCCGGCACGAGCAACCAGAGCCTCCTATGGCCGCGCTGGGACAGCCCGGCCCACCTACCCCCGAAAATTGAAATCTCCGAGTTCCGCACTCCGCATTCCGCGTTCCGCGTTCTGCATCGTCGGATCCACTGCGGCGGACATGGCGGACACATCCAGATTGCCGCCGAGAGACGCTGCCAGTTCAGCAGCTGCAGTACGCGGATCGGCCAGGACCGATTCGTATGAACAGTAGACTACTTCGATGTTGTCCTGTTCCGCGAGCCATCGACGAACCTTTGCAAGGTGTGTCTCGAAGTGCTTCCGCATGCCCGCATCATCAGGGCCCCTCTCCTCCCCGCGATTCGAAAGCATGCGCGACTGCGAGGCCAGCACCGCATCCATGCTGCGCGTCATGAAGATAACCTTGTATCGCCTGTCACCCGGCAGTTCATAGAGCAGCATCGAAACAACTTTCAGGGCCCGATCCTCGGCATCGCCGATCCACGAGGCATCCTTGTCCAGGGACTTGACCTTCTCGAGTTCGTAATATCCTTTTGGATTATCGCCGTCCGCTCCGCGCACGGCATCCCTGAGGATCGGTATCCCACCGGCTTCAAGCATCTGCATCATCATCGATGTGCCTGATCTTGGCAGACCTGAGACAATTGTTATCATGTTTCAACCTCTGTCGGACAGTGTTCAGTGTTCAGGTGTCAGGGTGTCCTCTCCCTGGGGGACATACACCATTATCTTCCCGTAAACATTTCATAGAAGCACGCAAAGACCGCAAAGAAATGGGAAGACTCGCCAGAGTGTTTTCATTTACCTCCAGCCTTTTCGTGGCCATTCATATCTGCGTTCATCGGCGGTTGCTTCATGCAACCTTCTGTGCCCGCCCTCACAGCTCAACCCGCAACGGTTTCCTTAGAGCAAATCCCACGACCATCGTCAGCACGATGAAGACAAAGAGCCAGTTGAATCTCATGTGACCAACCCGGTAATCCCTCGAAGCATATGCAATTTCGATCGACTCTACATCAGCTCCCTCTGGCAATGGCGGTTCGGCCGGGTTCCTGATCGCGGTCCAGAAGCCGCCGGCGTCCCGGCGTCCCGATACCAGCTCAATGCCACTTCCAATGACTACGTCCTTCCTGAACAGCACGCCGTCAACTGCGATATCCAGCCAGGCTCTGCCCTCGCGCAATCCCCGGATTCTCCAGTTGATTTCGGACTTGCCGGGAATTCGAACGGCGGGTGTTTCAACTACGAGATTATCGGAAGCTGTTATTGCTATCTCCCGGCTCATCACGTCGCCGTCGTGGAACCTGACTTTGGCCACGGCCTGTTCCCCGGGCCGGAGCGGATACGAGCCGAGCCATGCCTCGGCCTGAATCAGCAGTATGACGACGGGCACGAAACTGACACAGAACGGAACGACGAGACGCCACAGGTAAGCAAGCTGGGCAATCAGGATCCGGCCAAACGCGCCGAGGCTGACAAGAATATCATCCCTGAACAGAACAAGTTCCAACAGCCGGGCGATCGCGACATCTTTCCTGCGTCTGATGGCAGCCGGATTGGCTGTCATCCGGAAGACCAGCAGCACCATGATGCCGGCAAGCACTGAGACGATCGCCATCGCAACCCACGGTGTCATGTCACGGACGGGACGGATCATCAGCCCGAACAATGCATTGATCAACCTGTTGATTACCACTGCCACACCCTCATCCCCCTGCTTGCATCTTCTTCACTTCGCTCAGCCAACTCGGAACGCGGAGTTCGGAACGCGGAGTTTCCCGAACTGCGATCACTTGCGTTTTCTTGCGGTTTTGATCGAGGCCACTACCATAGCGAGAATTTCGTCGGCTTCTTGATAAAGACTTGCGAGCCGTTCGTGTTTCCTATTCCGCACTCCGCATTCCGAGCTCCGCACTCGATACCTCACCCCATATACCCGAGTCCCTTCAACCGCTTCTTCACCTCTTCCTCCGAAAGTGACTCATCCTTGTCTAGGACGGCCTTCTCAAGTATGTGCAATGCGAATTCCTCGGGAGACGAATAGCCGCCCGCCTCTGCGGCAACCCGCAGCTTCTCATACAACTCCTTGCTCACCGCTATCTTGGGTCCGAACATATCTGCCTCCTTAAATCGACGCCTGACTTCGGCCGCATTTTCACGAATTACACGAAAGACTTGCCGGTCATCTCCTTCGGAACAGGCACACCGAACTCCGACAGTATTGACGGCGCAAGATCGAGCAGTGCAGGATACTCAGCCTTGACCTTCCTGTTGCACAGGAATACGCCCGGCAAGAAGTTCGAATCCTGGGTATGATCTCCGCTCCACGCATCCGTATTGTCCAGCACATGCTCTCGTGGGTACCTGCCGAGTATCGTGTCCCACGATGCCCGGTAGTTCCTGTTGTAACACACCATGAGATCGGGGGCCTGGTCCGTATACGGACCTGAATACACCTCACGCGGTCGACAGACACGGGAGATGATGCACTCCCCGGTGGCAGGATCGCGCACGTCACACAAGCGCGCGATGAGTTCGGTCTTCAGCGATTCCGCTCGGTCGCCGGGTCGCACGGTCCCATTCGGTTCGCGGCCCGCAATGTTGAGATAGAGCCCGTTGATCCCGAGCCCGTACGCGCGTGTGCCGGACCATTCCACATCCTGGAAGTTGTCGGCATCTCCCCGCACCGCACCACGAACGGCTTTTGCGTAACGATTGTCCAGCAACCAGGAGTTCAGATTGAACTGGCGCCTGAACGAACCGAAACCATGGTCGGATACGATCATGAGCAGGACCCCGTCCCCGCACGTCTTCATAGCGCGCCCGATTACGGCGTCCATCCGTTCATAGAGCAGCGGCAGGAAGTCGCCCTGTTTCTTTGCCAGCTCCGGCGTATAAAGGGGGTGACCCGGATCCAGTGTTCGCCAGAAGACATGCGAGTTCAGATCGAGCGACGAGAAGTAATGGAAGAAGAAGCCGCCTCTGAACCTGGCTATGCTGTCTTCAAAGAGCCGGGCGTTTTCGTCGAGGACATATAATGCCTGGTGACGATACTCGTCGTCATCGAGCACACCCGCGGACAACGCGGAGGTGTCTTCCGGCATTCCCTGTGTGTGAAACGGCCCCAGCCGCTCGGCAAGCTGCCGCGAGTAGTCGGCCGGCGTTGAAATCGGCAGAGCCGGATCGGTCGGATCAATATTCACCGGTGAAACGTACAACTCCAGTTCATTCCGTGCTGCCTTCAGGTAGAACCTGCATATACCCCGAATAGCGGCAAGCCCCCGCATCATGGCAAACTTCACGGGAACCCAATCACTCCATTCGCCTTCCTTAAGTATGAACTCGCGGCCCTGTAGCGAGACCAGCGCGGTCGGATTGGACGGGTCCTTGAACAGCTTGAACAGCACTTCCACACGCCCGCCCTCTGGATCGAGATTGTTGATCGGCCCACGTAACGGGCATTCGGACCTGTCTTCACGAATCGCAATTCTCTCGATCCTGCCGCCGGGCACATCATGAGATACTTCGCCCTTGCGCGAGGTATAGTACGTGAACGTGCCATAACCGCCCTGGATATCCGGGGTGCCCAGGCCGGAGACTGTCCTGCCGTTGCATGGACTCGGTGGAAAGTTCGCGGGCATCCGGAAGACCTGGCAGTCGATTCCATGCGCACCCAGATCCTGCCAGAAAACCGGGCCGTGCCTCAGGTTTGTCGCCGCCCCGCCGGTGAGAGGAATATCTCGCCCCGCAACGCGCAGTGTGAACCCGGACTTCTCGATACGCGCCATCGAGAAATGAGGAATCAGTGTGGCCGGATCGCGGGCGATGAAATCGAAAAGCCCGTGGCCGCCGGGGTTCGTGCCCGATATCACGTTCGCCCAGGCCACAGGGCTCTGTGGCGGATCACTCGTACGCAATGGTCTCAAGCTGCCGCGACCCATCAACCGCTGCGCGTTCGGCATTCTGCCGTCCTCGATATACTTCGCCAGCAGAACGGGATCCATCCCATCAATCCCCAGCATCACGACTCCGGCGCTTCTGGAAAGCGAGCGCCCGACGTGCGGGAACCCGAACGTACCCGCCGCGATTCCTGCTGCTGTCATCCTGAGAAACTCACGTCGTTTCATTAGTATTCGTGCTCTCGCTCTTGCCGCTAGCAGTACGTCGGACTTAGCTCCTCCTGCGTCGGAGCAAAGTCCTCAGCTCGTCTCTTTTCCCGCTGTGCCACCCTTTTGAGCATTATCCTTTATGGCCGACTGCGTCTTTATCTTATCTTGATGCTCTCAATTTCACAATCCATAATCGCTCAATATCCCATAACAAATCCCGATGAAATCGGGATTTATCTAGCAGCATGGCGGACTTGGAGCGAAGCGGATCATGCCAAAGGCAGACCCGCCTCTGGCGGGAAGCCCGACAGGCTGCTAGACGACTTCATCACACTAAACAACTTCCCGATCCATGTCGGTCGCCTGCGTCTTGTATATCCGTGTCGCCGTGCCATCCATGTAAGCCGGCGCTTTTATGCCAAACAAAGCAAGAATGCTGGGCGCCATATCAAGCATCGCCATGCCACCTTCTGGAACATCGAATTCCCGGTTGCAGAAGAATACGCCGGGCACAAGCGATGGATCGACGCAATGATCGCCGTTCCAATGTCTGGTATTGTCAGTAAACACCGGGCCGTCGGTCCGACCGACAGCTACTTCCCACGAAGCGCGATATCCGGCTTCGTAGCCCACGACCAGGTCCGGCCCGTTTTCCGCATAGGGTCCGCTGTAGATCTTCGTGCAATCGTAAACAGTTCGAATCGCGCGTTCACCGGTTATCGGATCGCGAAGATCCGACAGTCGGGCAATAAGTTCATCCTTCAGGGCCTTCTTCTCCGTTCCTTCCAGAACGATGCCTTTGCTCTCCCTGCCCTGCAGATTCAGGTATATGCCGCTTAATCCGAAAGTATAAGACCGCGTCGAGGCCCAATCGACATCGGCAAGATATTCTCTCCCGTCCGCTTCGGGCCGCAACTCCATGTAACCTTCTTCCCGAAGCCAGGAGTTCAGGTTCACACCCCTGTCGAAGCGTGTGAATCCATGATCCGACAGGACCATAATGACGGTCTTCCGGTTCGTCATCTTCAAGGTCCTGCCGACAACCGCATCCATTCGTCGATACGCTTCCTCCACAGCGTCCTTTCCCGCACCACCCTCCCCTGTCGGCCGAGAGAACATATGTTGTATCCGATCCGGCAGATCGAACACACAGCAGCACACACCCTTCCTCGTCCTTCTCATGGCCTCAAAGAACATCTTCTCCCGTTCTTCCTGGATATCATATGCCTGCCTGAGAAACTGTTCGCTGCTGATAATGCCTTCGTTCAGAGCCCAGGTGTCTTCTGCCAGGCCAAGCGTGGCATAGGCCCCCTGCAGTTTCGACAGATACATGGAATAGTAGAGTGGGTGCGACACCGGTACGGCGGGTCGGCCCGGGTCGATGCTGATCGGCGTGGCATATAGCTTGAAGCTCTCGCCGGCCTCGACCATCAAGAACCTGCACATCCCCCACGCTGTTCTGAGGTGTGCTCGAAACTTCAACCGGATCCAGTCGGAGTATTCTCCCTTACGCAGAACTATTCTCTGCGCACCGGTGCGCAGGTCCGCGCTTTCCCCGTCGTCGTTCAGCGCAATTGTCAGCTTTGCACTGAACGTCCCGCGTTCCGTCTCCGGCCCGGGCAACCGGGTGACAATCATGCCGTCCCTGATTTCCACCGGCACTCTGATGCCACCCGTCGGTTGCGTCGCGTTCGAATCCGCGCCTGCTTCAAACACGGTAAACGTACCCTGTGTCCCGCGCAGGTCCGGTGCACACATTGCGGAAAGCAGCAGCCCTCGGAATGGCTCCGGCGGGAACGTCACCGGTACGCGCAGCACAGTGCTGAACACTCCGTACTCGGCGAGCACCTTCCAGAACGGTTTACTTTTTCGAAGCGCTACATATTTCCCCCGGCGCCCCCTTCCGGCGCCCGAAGAGACACGGCACGAGGAGAGCCGCGGCATGTATGTGCGCAGGTCTCGATTCAAGAAATCGAAGATATTGTGCTTGCCCGAATTCACGCCGGTCATAAAGGTCGACCAGGCCACCGGCGATATCGGAGGCGTGGTTGTCGCCAGTTCCGTGAATCCACCCACGGCGGCAAGCGTCGCCAGGTTCGGCAACTCGCCGCGCGCGATCATCTGCCGGACCCGTCCCGGATCGAGTCCGTCCATTCCCAGGATAACCGCCCGACCGGTCACTGCGCGTCCGCGCTTTCTGCGACGACGCACCAGCAGCAGAACAGCACGTATGGGAAATGAGAGAGCGGAGAAGAAGGCAAGTGCGAGTGCCGCGAAAAGCAGCAGAAATGAACCCAGGAACGCAATCCCGGCTCCCGGCCCTATGTAGGCCGGCGGCGGCAGGAATTCGAGCAACAGGACAGGTATAGTCACGATACAACCCAGGTGCAGTCTACTTGCACTCTACCGGCACAAGCAGCTTGTTCTGGTACAGCCGCTTGATCATGAGCACGTCGAGCGAATGACCCGCCTTATAGGACAGAATCCTGCCGGCGAACC
The DNA here is from genome assembly GCA_004525935.1 of Lentisphaerales bacterium. Classification (GTDB taxonomy): domain Bacteria; phylum Verrucomicrobiota; class Kiritimatiellia; order SPBP01; family SPBP01; genus SPBP01. The sequence goes on from SPBP01000071.1 coordinate 8,697, forward strand.
GGCCGTGCTCGATAAGTGCTACCGCGGCAAGCAGATCCAGCGTAGCCCTGTGCCAGACGGCTTCAAGCGACTTGTCGTCGTGAATCATCCTGGGTTCATTCAGGTACTTCTTGCGACCGGCAATCATGATGTTGTTGACAGTGTAGCCCAGGTTACGAATATCCGCAAACAGCTTGCCGACTGTCCTGGAGTAAATCATCATGCCGAGCGTCGTATTGGTCCTGGCAAGCGCACCGTGACGAAATGTTGTCGGATCGACATCAAAGATGATCCGCTGTTTGCCGATCGCCGACTCGAAATTGATCGCGCAATCGATTGTCAACTTCGGAGTCGCGCCTGCCTCCAACGGCAGAAAGACCAGGAAGCTGCCGTTTCCACGACCCACCGATACCGGCTCGCGCACGGTGAACCAGCGCGCCGGCGCAGAGAGGTCCTTCAACTCTGTCTTCTCGATCGACTCAACCAGATCCATGCTGCTCCTGTCAAACAGGGGCGGGTCACCGGACTGTAGCCGTATCACCACGTTGTCCAGACCCATGCCGGTCTTGAGCGCAACAATATGCTCCACCATCCGGACGTAGTTGTGGGGGGATCCACTGCACAGCACAATGTTCCGAGCGGTAGTCCAGACATTGCTGATTGCCACACGGATCGGCAGAGAATCCGGAAGATCCACGCGATCAAGCCACCAGCCTTCCTCTTCCGATGGCTCGAAGCAGAGCGTTCTCTTGGCCCTGCCGAGGAATGTGCCCGGACCCTCAATGGAAACGGGCCTGCGGACAGTGGTCTGGTATCGCCGCGGTTTCTGACCGGACGCGGAGTACATCTCCTGGTCCACAGGCTGGTTCAACATCTCGTCGTAGGAACGCGCTATGGTCTCACCTGATCCGGCGAGTACGAGCCCAAAGGGTCTTTCGGACATTCAGTTGATCCTTTCCGCGAAAGACCGGTTACTTATCAGCTGAAGCTGCGATCGCAACGGCCACAGCCAGCTCCGTGACAAACGAACCGCCGGTCAAACTGGCATTCTCCTCCCACGCTTTAGGCATGAGCCAGGAGACGAGACCGCCGGGCTTCAATGGACGTGACCAGAACGGAACGAGGTGAACGATCTTTTCCTTCTCATCACCGGGCTCCGTATTCCACAGGTGAAACGGCCGGGTTATGCCCCATATGAATTCGCCCAGGTGAGTTGCCGTGTATTTCACGCCGACAACAACCCCGTCCTTATCCTGGTGGACCCATATCTCCGGGCCATCAAGGCCTTCATCGTCCTTCGCTACAGCCTGGCCCGCCGAGGCGCAGATACTCGCAGACAAGAAGATCAAACCGGCAACAATAGCGCGCCTGAATTGCATGACCACCCTCCCCTTTGTACCGAGTGCACAATGACGTCGAGTTCGACAACCAGTACTTTAACCCGCCCTCCGTATGAGTCAAGAACGGCCGCACTCAGAAATAGCTGACAGAAGTGCCCATCCTGCGGTACGGACCCGACCATCTTCCTCAGAACATGTCACAGAAGGACACGAAGATCGCAAGGAACCGAGAAGAATTCGCAGATTCTGCTCGATTCCTGGCGGAACAAGCTTCTCCTTCATAGCCTTGCCATCGCGGGGGCGCATCACACTGTTTTTCGCGTCATTTCCTCCAGCGGCGGACAAGTGCGATCTTC
>SPBP01000111.1 GCA_004525935.1 Lentisphaerales bacterium
CAATGCAACCGCCGATAAACGCCGATGGACGCCGATATTGATAGCCACCCCGGGCTGAGCCCGGGGCACAGCCCAGGGGTGCAGAGAACTGCTGGCGAGTGAGCATGGTGGTGTGGGCTTGCAAGCAGTGAAGCGAGCGGATTTCGGTGCCCGAAGGGCCGGGGAACTGCCTTGGCCAAAGGAACGAGCTCTGGGTTCTTCAGCAGTATACTTGGAAGTTGGATATTCCTTGTTGGATATTCACTCGGTTCCTCGCACACCCACACATCGGCGTTCATCGGCGTCCATCGGCGGTTGCATTAAATGAGTCTACTGAGCGGTGAGGGTTTCGAGCTTGATGGGTAAGGTGAGGCCGTGGTCGAACAGGAGATAGTTCTTTGTCCAACTGACATTGTCGGGATTGAACTCGCCAGGCCCGGTCCACGCATGCCAGGGCACATGAAGCGGACCGAATATGTTCTTGCGGCCGCCAATCACCTCAATTGCCACAACGTTCTCTCCTTCGGCCAGCGCATCAGTGATGTCCGCGGCAAATGGTTCCCAGGGCAACGTGAATGTACGGCCACCAACATGAATTGCCGCGGCAGTACACTGGATCATCGGGAGCGAAATCCGAAGCCGCTTGCCGGCCCCGGGATGCGTGACATTCAGCTTGTACCGCACGGACCCTCCATAGAAATCGAGCTTCTGCCCTACCCATGTGCCGAGTTCGAGCTGTTTCGGTGGGGCGACAAGCGTCACATCACCCGGCTGTCGCGTGAGGCGGCCGGTCTTGAGCGTTACCCCGAAATCGCCGACCAGGTACATATCCTCGATTTCCATGTCGGCATGATAATCGAAGACCAGCAGAATTTCGTTTTCGCCAGGCTGCAGGCAACCGGAGATGTCGATGGTCTTGATATCCTCGTCAACCCAGCACCCGACCAGAGCGCCGACAGGTTTCCCATTGACGGTGATCGCAAAGTTTTCGGGCTGCTCAATAGCGAGCAGGCAATGATCCGGCACTACTGACACATGAAACTTTCGTTCCAACTCACATTTGCCGCGGAGTCGTGTATCGGCTCTGCCGCAGGCGGAGAGATACCACGGCTGCTGTTCGCCACCGAGTCTCGAAAGAAGACCAAACCGTTTCCGAATCAATGTGTCGGCCTTGAGGGTGGGAATGAAATCCGAGAACTCTTCACCCGCAAATCGGAAGCGGCAATAATCGAGCGGGAAAGTATTCGACTCAGTCAGTTCGATATCAAACGGGCCCTCGACGAACTGGGCGCTTACGACAGTCGGTGGCTCACCCGCCGGCCTGGCCCCGCGCACGGTGTAACCGAGAGTTATGAGCGCCGAACCGGTCGGCGCCAGCTCCACATCGAACTCGACCCGATCCCCGACTTCCCTAGACTTCATCAGGTTCCGCTCACCGGACAGGGCATCCCACATGACTACCGGCCGGCTCCCCTCGACATTGACATGGACAGTGTGGCTGTTCTGCCTGTCGTGAGACTGGATGAACAGGAGGCGGCCACCCTTGATTTCGCGGAGCATATACCAGATGAAGTCGGCTTCGCCGTTCGGACCGGTGATGGAAACGCGACGGGGCTCGAGCGATTCGAGTTTTGCCACGGTATTCGGCGGGCTGTTCTTCGCAAGCGCCGGAGAGTTCGATGAGCCGGTTGATACTCTCGTCCGGCTTCGCATCGATCCGGTCCGGCTTGCGTCCGACAAACAGGACTTTCCCGCCTTTTTCAATGAACCTGGTAAGAAGTTGAACCGTTGACGAACGGAGTGTGAGGCAAGGCGGAACAATGACGACCCTGTATTTCTGTTTGCCGACCTTCAACGTGCCGTCAGATACCTTTGCATTATCTGCCAGTATCTGTTCCTCACCGAAATCCCAGTCATAGTGAAGTCCTGACAATGTGAAGATGAGGATCCTGAGTGATTCCTGTAGCTGCCCGATAAGTTTAGTATCGTCAGTGTTAGAGGTGGTGAACAGGCCCCAGACACTTTCGACCGGGTTGATAACGAGCACATCACGGATCGGCTTGCCGCGCGTGAGCATGGCGCTGAGTCGTCCGAAATAATCTTCAACACCGCGGTAGTACGGCCACCACGGGCTGTGCTCGAATATACTGGCCGGGTAATCCCGCTTCGCGCCGCCGGCCAGGCTATAAAGCGTGAGGTGCTGGCACCTGAAATTCACACCGACGGCATACTGCCAGTCGCCGACAAACTTATGTCCTTCGAGCGGCCAGTCCCAACCGGTACACCCGTACATTTCGCTGAGCACTCGTTCCTTGCCAAGTTGATCTGCCACTGAACTGCACTGCTTGGCCGTAGCGAGTTCGTGACACTGATCGGTTAGGATATCGATGCCCGGCCATTGCATGTGAACATACTGCTGCATTACGGAGCCGGTACTGTTCGTTTGAGAACTCATCGATTCTTCGGAAAGATAATGGCCGGTGAGCGCAATGCTGTGGCTGCCGCACCAGCGGCCGACCTGCTCGGAGAAGTTCTTCGCAAACAGTTCGGTTATGAGCTGGTGGTAGTGGTAACGGACAGAAGCGAAACTCTTGCCTTCAAAGATGCAGGCGAGTTCGGGAAGCTGGTCGACGATCTCGTAGCCGAACCGACGCTTGAATTCGCGTGGGAGTGCGGGTGTCCAGTTGATGCGGGAGATCCGCCGTTCCCGGTCGAACCCGGTCTGACCATACATGGGTTCATCGGTAAACATTGCCGGGATGGTTGCGCCGAAATCCATGCCGCAATTCCGGGCATATGCCTCGTGTGTAACCCGGAGAAACGCTGCAACGGCTTCGGGGTTCATGGTGTCGAGGTATGCGCCATCATTAAACCACGGGGATGGATCGTGGGTTTTGACTCCGAACCTGAGCACAGCGCAGCCGGGTGCGGGGTTTTCGCCATCGCGTAACGGGCGGTACGATTTCATGTGCCGGCTATCGGTGAACTGAACTTCGAATATGCCGAGACATTCGCCACCTTCACCGATTGGCGGGTTCTCGACAACTTCGAGGATGTGTGCCCTGAACCCGGGCGTGTCGCGGGTAACAAGTCCGCCGGCCGCACCGGATGGCCAGCGATCCTCATCATAGAGATATGCTTTCATGCCGAGCCTGCGCGCGGTCTTGACGCATTCGGCGATGCAACGGAACCATTCTTTGGAGAGGTACGGTGTCTTCAGGCCGTACCGGCTGTGCATGAAGAAGCCGCCCATGCCGGCCTTGTGCATGCTTTCGATTGCGCGAGTAAGCCGGTCCGGATGGAGTTCGCTGTTCCATGCCCAGAACGGCGCACCGCGGAAGACGGCTGGAGGATCAGGCCAGAAGGATTCCATTTCTTTGGGAACCATCTTTGACATGCGCAACCTTTTCCCGGTTTCTGGAACTAATTACAAGCCCAAACGCAGGGATGTTGTCTATTCAATATTCCATTGCCGCATGCCGGGCGGCGGAGCGGGCATGTTACCGCCCGGAATACGGGGTGGCTCTATCCTGCGGTCGGGATCGACATGGCCACGGCCATGTATGGTTTTCTCCCAGTAGAATGGACGCGCGAATAACTGGATGAAGCCTTTCCAGGCCCCTATCGAGATCAATACCCAGTAGAACGGCATGAGGACGGCGAATGGCAGGAGGTCATATGCCTTCCGCCTTGTACAGGCAAGACAATGCATGACGATGAACAACAGGTTAGCGAGGATGAGGATGCAACTGATGATAAAGAACACAATCGAAAGTGTGGACCATACGGAGTCCTGGCCGGGTCCGTAGTAGATCATGGGCCAGACGATGTTTCCGACAAATGCTTCCCTTGGCCCTTTAAGGATCTCGAATATTGAGCGTCCGTGGGCAACGGCGCCGGCAGCAAGCAGAATGTATGCGCCACCGATGAACCAGTAGCATATGTTAAGGACCATCATCAGCGAACTGCCGCCGACACTTAACACGAATCCGCAGTAACCCCATGGGCCCAGGTCGCGCACGGTCTGAACAGGATTACGTATGTGTGTGATATGAGTCTGGAAGAAACCTTTCACCCAGCGTGACCGCTGGCGGATCCAGTTCCAGAGCGATGAGGTGGCTTCCTCGAGCGTAGTTGACTCAAGCATCCTAGTGCTGTAGCCGGCGCGGTAGAGGCGCACACCGAGATCGCAGTCCTCGGTTACATTGAACGGGTCCCAGCCTTCGAGTCCTTTCAATACGGCGATTCTGAAATGGTTCGATGTGCCACCCAGCGGGATCGGGACCTTTGCACATTGAAGCCCGGGCATGACGAGATCGAATGTTGTCATGTACTCAATAGAGAACCATTTTGTGAGCAGATTCTGGTGGGTATTATAGTAGTTCAGCCGGGCCTGGAGACATCCGATCTTATCCGGCAACCGCCGGAATGCGCATACGGCCTTCTTGAGCTGATCGGGATCGGGCCGATCCTCGGCGTCATAGATGACGCAGAACTCGCCTTTTGCCCGGGCCAACCCGTGGTTGCAGGCTTTCGGCTTGGTCTTTGGTATGGAATCGGGAATGACGATGACGTCGTAGTTGTCGGGCAAATCGATGCGGCTGACAGCGTCGATTGTATCGAGGTCATCCGATTCAAGGATGAGCTTAACGTCGAGCCTGGTTTTCGGGTAATCGAGCCGGTCGAGGCTCCGGATGATTTTGCCGGCGATATTTGCCTCGCGGTAGAGCGGAACGAGGACGGTGTAGACAGGAAGCTGGTCATCCTGCAGGGCGGCGAGTTCGTCCGACCCGATCTTCACCCAACCGAAGCCGAGCAGCGAGAGGACGGCGACGCCGAACTTGAACAGGATGATCGCGAAGTAGCAGAAGGCGAGCGCTGCGGTTGTGACGGCGAGTGTGATGTCCCAGCGGTAGAACAGCCCGAGGACGAGTATGAAGATGACGAGCAGGTACCAGGCTGCCTGCCACCAGCGCATGAAGACGTGGGAGCAGTCATCGCCGTGGCGCTGGATGAAGCGCCGGGTCAGTTCGTCGTAGTCGCCTTTGCGGCCGGGTGAAGGCACAGCCTGCTCCTTTCGGTACGCGGCAGGCACAACTTATACAGGCGGGCATCCTGCGTTGTCGACTTCCATTCCGGCGCGCGTCGTACGTATGCCAGTTCAGTGCTTTGCCTTCGGGTTGGTGGTGGTTGGTTTGCCAGCAGTTCGCATCGGCCAGGTTATATGCCTACGGTTCGGCCGAGGAACTGCGCTGGCCTGAAGGGACTGGGGCATCCTGCAACACGCATGCAGTTTCCCCAAAGACTGTTCACTGTTTCCTCCAGAAGCGGATCCGCCTTCGGCGGACAGTGTTCAGGAACTGAGTGAATATCCAACACCCAACAAGGAATATCCAATTTCCAAGTATAGACGCCAAGGGTGAAGAAGCATACGACTTGTCCCTTTAGGCCAGAGGCCCCTCCCGCCGCGCCTCATCCTCTCACGCGGCGGGGCAAAGCCCGACGAAGCCACGCAGGGCGAAATCCGCAATGCACTGCTGGCAAGCCCACCACCACAGTATAGAAGGCCAACAACGCTGCAAGCGCGCGGGGAATCTTGACTCGGACGGCAGGAGGGCTAATATCTGCCCGCATGCCAGGCTGTCGACCATGGCCATCGCTCAAAGCCGAGGACATATGACAGGAACAGGAAGAATCGGGATAGCACTGGCGCTACTGTGCTCACTGGCCTGTCCGGATTCCTCACACGCGGCCGGGCCACCATTGCGCGTGTCGTATTATCCGCAGGCCGTCTACGTGGGTGAACATGTCCTGTTCGAACTGCAGTCGATAGATGGTCGGCCCGTGAGCGCAGAGATGGCCGGCAAGCAACTGGCCGAGGTGCAACCCGCTGCAAACGGAACCGCAGAGCTGAGCCTTACACTCGAGGCGCCGGGCACACTGATGTTCAGGCAAGGAGATGCGGAGATGGCGTTCGAAGTGCTCTTCCCGGACAGTACCGGCACTGTCATCGAAGAAAACGGATTCCTCTGGTGTGAGGGCAAGCCGGCAATCCTGGCCGCGCATCATAGGCATCCGCCGAAGCATGATCGCCGCTGGGAAATTGCACATCTGATAAAGAACCTTTTCACTGATACCCGTCCGAAGATCGGGTCGGGCACAATTGTCGGCGCATCGTTCATGTCCGAAGAGATGGCGGCGAACCTGGACAAGTTGAGCGGTACACGGTCCGGTTTCTGGACACGGGTTGCACCGCCGGACGCCCTGAGCGAGATTAATGCCCTGATTCTCTCGCGGGCCCGCGCGGCTTCGAACACGGCGATGCTCATTGTTGCGTTGTCGAGTCGCGACCTGCGGCATGGCATCGACAGGCTTGAGTACAGGATCAAGGTGGAATGGTACTTGCAGGGATTGCAGGCCAGTCGACAGGCGCGGATATTCCTTGCGGCCCCGCCCTTGACGGCGCGCGAGTCGGAACAATTTGGCGATATGAACAGGGAACTGGCGGCTTCGGCCGAAGCGAATGCGGCGATATTCGTGCGTACGGAAGAGGCTGACGCAAAGACCGGGGTTGACGAACAAGCCTGGCTCAAGACAGTTCTTGGCCCGATCGACAAAGTGCTGAAATTGCGTTGAACCTGAGCCGGCACAACCCGGTCGGCGGAGAACAGGCTGTAACGAGGATCTGATGCGCAAGGTTATTACAAATGCCGGTATCTGCGCGAGCTTGAGCCTGGCTCTGATGTTCTCGGCAACCTTGTGCGCTGCGGGAACCGTTGATTTCACGACACCGCCGTCCGCTGTGATCGAGGTTAAGGCCGATGTTGACTGGCGTGACTATGCGGAGCTACGGCTGGATGTTCAGCTTCTTACACCGGTTCCAGAATCAGGCGCATCCTGCACGTTCTTCTTTCAGACGAAGCAGGAGCTCTGGTTTCAGTCGGCTAAACCGCTGCACCTGGATGGGACCCGGCAGGAAATCAGGTTGAGTCTGACCGATACGAGTCCCGACTGGGAATGCCGTGGTGCAAAACGTCCTTTCGGCCGTGATGTTCTGCGGTGGATCAGCACCTGCGGTCTGAAGGTGTTCGGCAGCGCGGGGTTCAGTGGTCGGTTGATGATCGGGGATCTGCAATTCTCGGCCGGCACGGAGGGCCCGACGGAAGGCCCGCTTGAAATCTATGACGTTGAGTATGATCGGACTGTGGTTGCGGATCGTGTTCAAGCTGTCAGTTTCCGGGTAGCCGGTTTCAGCGGGAATGCATTCGATAGTTCCGAGATGCAGGTTCATCTGATGTTCAAGGGGAACCCCGGCAGTGAAAGTGTTCCCGGCTTCTTCGTGCAGGATTTCATTTCGACAGTATACCCGGGCACACGCGATGCCATGCTATGCGAACTTGAGTTGCCACACTGGCAGGCGAACTGGAAACCAACGGCACCCGGTGAGTATGAGATCTCGGCCGATATCCAAGCCGGATATCGCCGCATTTCTGAGAGGCTCGGCTCGGTGACGGTTCTGCCGTCAACCGGAGAGTCGAAACCAATCGAGTCGGCGCAGACGGTTGAGCCCGCCCGTATTGATCGTTTCCTGGACCGGTCGAAGATAGACCGGCTTGTGGAATACCGCAACGGCAGTTGGTCCGACGCTGTGAACGAGTCCGGGCAGACCCGGTACTGGCATGTGCCGCTCGACTGGACCCCGAGATGGGGAAGTTATACCGGGGCAGGCGAGTTTGACCAGGCTGTTGCAGACGAATTTGAACGGATGCTTGCTTCCGAGCCGGCCACGGAATCGCTGCCGATCCTGCTGTTTGACGAGGATGTACTGGATGACCAGGGCACATATAA